>JAISWA010000078.1 GCA_031271275.1 Clostridiales bacterium
GTGGACGCGGATGGAGTTGAGTATTTTTAATGTACTACTTACTTTCGCTGCTTACGGGCATTCTCGTTTCCGTCATGATTGTGAGCAACGGCGGCCTGACCGCGGGGTACGGCGTGTACACCGCGACGGTAATCATACACATCACCGGGTTATTGCTGATTACCGCGCTTATGCTGCTAAAGGGCGAACGCCCGAAGCATAAAATACAAAACTGGGTATTCTACACCGGCGGCGCGGTCGGCGTGGCGACCACGGTTTTTAATAATTTCGCCTATGGGCGCATCAGCGTCTCCGCCATACTGGCGCTCGGGCTGTTCGGGCAGACCATTTTCGGCTTGTTTATCGACCAGTACGGGCTTATCGGCATGTCAAAGCACCCGTTCCGCAAAGAAAAAATCGCGGGGGTGCTTTTAATTTTTGCCGGAATCGTCTCTATGATAACGGAGTTTGCCTTCCTCGCCGTGGGCGCGGCATTCCTTTCCGGTATTTTCACCATTGTCTCCCGCACCACCAACGCGCGGCTCTCCGACGCCACCACCCTTCGGGTCAGCACCTTTTATAATTATGTAATCGGGCTGCTCACCGCCGTTCCGGTTCTATTGCTGTTCGGGCGCGGGGAACTGCCCTTCGCCGGGGTAAACGCTTCCGTAAACCCGTTTTACTACTTCGGCGGGGTTTTGGGCGCGTGCATCGTACTGTTGGGAAACATGACCGTTACGAAAATTTCCGCCTTCTACCTTTCCATTCTTTTATTCGTGGGGCAGGTCTTTTCCGGAATTCTGATAGACGCGCTTCTGTCGGGCGCGTTTTCCGTCCGGAATTTGATCGGCGGTATGTTGGTTACGTTGGGGCTGTGCGTAAACCTGTTCCTCGACAGGAAAAAACACGCCGCCGTTTCGCCAAACGCAACGGAAGCGAGGTAACGCGCCTTTGCCGCTCCTGCCCAATTACGAAATACCGGGATGATAACCATGTCTTATTTACTTTTGCAAAATTTCTTTAACGCCCATCCCAAAGCCGCGTTGGGGTTTTCCGGCGGGGCGGATTCCGCGTTCCTTTTGCACGCGGCATTGCGCTGCGGCGGGGATATCAAGCCCTATTACGTGAAAACGCCCTTTCAGCCGGGCTTTGAGCTTCGCGACGCGGAGCATGTGTGCGGGGAACTAAACGCAACCCTTGAGGTTATCGCGGCGGACGTGCTAAGCGAACCCGCCGTCGCATCCAACCCGCCCGACCGCTGTTACCATTGCAAGCATTTAATTTTTACGACGATACGCTGCCGCGCCTTATCGGACGGTTATGAAATCCTGCTCGACGGAACCAACGCCTCCGACGACGCGGGCGACCGCCCGGGCATGAAAGCGCTGCGCGAGCTTGGGGTGCTTTCGCCCCTGCGGGAATGCGGGCTGCGCAAAGGTGAAATCAGGAGGCTTTCCAAAGAAGCCGGGTTGTTTACCTGGGACAAGCCGTCCTATTCCTGCCTTGCCACGCGCATACCTACCGGCATGCCCGTCACGGAAGAATTGCTTGACCGGGTGGCGGCGGCGGAAAACTTTTTGTTCGGGCTTGGCTTTTCCGGTTTCAGGGTGCGGGCGTTGCCGGACGGTTCCGCCCGCCTGCAGGTGGCCGCCGAGCAGATGGAGAAAGTTTTTTCGGAGCGGGAAAAAATTAAAGAAGCGCTTTCAACGTATTTTACCGCCGTGACATTGGATTTATCGCCGCGAATGGGGGAACGCACATGAACCGTCAGCAGCATTTGGATATGTTAAGGCAGGTCGCGGACGGGAAAATTTCCCCGGAGGACGCTTTAAATAAAGTTGTTTTGGAGTCCTTCGAAGACTTGGGCTACGCGAAGCCCGACCACCAACGCGCTTTGCGCCAGGGCGCGGCGGAAGTTATTTACGGGGCGGGCAAGACGCCGGAGCAAATTGGGGGGATTGCGCAGTCCCTGCGGGGGCGGGGCTGCGAAACGGTGCTCGTCACGCGGCTTTCCCCGGAAGCGGCGGAATTTTTGCGGGTTAATTTTGCAATGCGCTACGACGCCCTTTCCCGCGTTGGCATTATCGGAAAGACCCCCGAACCGGACGGCGCGGGGGTCATCGTGGTCGCCACGGGCGGCACAAGCGACATTCCCGTGGCGGAGGAAGCCGCGCTCACCGCCGAGGCGTTGGGCAACCGGGTGACGCGGCTGTACGACGTGGGCGTCGCGGGGCTGCACCGGCTGCTCGGCTCGGCGGAAACGCTGATGAGCGCGCGGGCGGTGGTCGCCGTCGCCGGAATGGAAGGCGCGTTGGCAAGCGTTATCGGCGGGTTGGTAAGCTGCCCGGTCATCGGCGTGCCCACCAGTGTGGGCTACGGCGCGTCCTTTGGCGGGGTGGCGGCGCTGCTTTCCATGTTAAACTCCTGCGCAAGCGGCGTAAGCGTGGTTAATATCGACAACGGCTTCGGCGCGGGGTATCTGGCAAGCATGATTAATCATTTATAGCGAATCCACTTAATGTTTGACCGTCGGAAGCGTCAATGCACAGCTGACGATGGTTACATCCAAAGTTGATTCGCTATACAACAAGGGGCTTTCATGAAAAACTACACCGAAATAAACGCCGAAACCATCGACCGTTGGGCGGACGCGGGTTGGGAATGGAGCGTGCCGGTATCGGCGGAAACCTGCGCGAATGCCCGGCGCGGTGAATGGGATGTGGTACTTACCCCCGTTAAGCCGGTGCCGAAGGAATGGTTTCCGCCGTTTAAAAATTGTAAGCTGCTTGGGCTCGCCAGCGGCGGCGGGCAGCAAATGCCCGTTTTTTCCCTGCTCGGCGCGGACTGCACCGTAATGGATTTGTCCGACAGGCAGCTTGAGCGCGAGCGCGCGGTGGCGGAAAGAGAAAATTATTCCATCAAAATAGTAAAAGCCGATATGACAAAAACTTTCCCCTTTGAGGACGGTTCTTTTGACTTGATTTTTCATCCCGTGTCCAACTGCTATGTGGAGGACGTATACCACGTGTGGCGGGAATGCTACCGGGTGCTAAAGCCCGGGGGCATACTGCTCGCGGGGATGGATAACGGCTTAAACTTCCTGTTTGACGATTATGAAAAGCCGCTGACCATTACCCATACGCTGCCGTTCAACCCGCTGAAAAACCCGGCGCAAATGGAGGCGCTATCAAAGGGCGACGAGGGGATACAGTTCAGCCATACCTTTGACGAACAAATCGGGGGACAGCTTAAAGCGGGGTTTGTGATTACGGCGGCGTATGAGGATTATGACAACGACCCCGACGCGATCGCCGACGGCATTCCGACCTATTGGGCTACAAAAGCGGTAAAACCTTAACTATTTAATTTAGAGGCGGTAAGATTATGCGAACACTTTACTTTGACTGCGGCATGGGCGCGGCGGGCGATATGCTTGCCGGAGCGCTGCTGCCGCTTACGGACAAACCGGAGGAAATTTTAAAAAAATTAAACGAAGCCGGGCTGCCCGGCGTGGTTTTTTCCTCGGAGCCTTGCGTCAGGAACGGAATCGGCGGCGTTCGTTTTACCGTTAAGGTGAACGGCGAGGAAGAACGCGCGGAAAGTGACGGTGACAGCGGCCCTCGCCATAACCGTCCCCACCACGACCACCCCTGCGGGGAGGACCACCCCCACGACGGACACCCCCATGGGGAGGATCACCCCCACCACGGACACCCCCGCGGGGAGGACCACCCGCACGACGCCCGCTCCCATACGGAACATTCCCATGACGCCCGGGGGCTTTCCGACATTCTGTCCATCATCGGCCGCCTCAACCTTCCCGCGCCGGTCAAGCAAAACGCCGCCGCCGTCTATACCGTAATCGCGGAAGCGGAGAGCAGCGTACACGGCGCGCCCGTGGGCGAAGTCCACTTCCACGAAGTGGGCGCCCTGGACGCGATGGCGGATATCACGGCATGTTGTTTGCTGATAGACGCGTTAAAGCCCGGGCGCATTCTCGCTTCGCCCGTCGCCACCGGGTACGGGCAGGTGCGCTGCGCCCACGGGCTGCTGCCCGTTCCGGCACCGGCGACGGCGCTGATACTGCGGGGCATACCCGCCTACGCCGGGGAAACGCAGGGCGAGTTGTGCACGCCCACCGGCGCGGCGCTGCTTAAACATTTCGCGGGGGAATTTATGCAAATGCCGGTGATGGCGGTTTCAAAAATCGGCTACGGCATGGGCGGCAAAACCTTTGAGCGGGTCAACTGCGTCCGCGCGTTCCTCGGGGAATGTAAAGAGACCGCCGCGTCCGTGGCGGAGTTGGTTTGTAATTTGGACGATATGACGCCCGAGGCGTCCGCGTTCGCGCAGCAATTGCTGATGGAAGAAGGCGCGTTGGACGTTACCGTAACACCTACGGTGATGAAGAAGGGTCGCGCCGGGGTTATTTTTTCCTGCATGTGCGCGGAAGATGACGCGGAACGTTTCGCCGCGCTGCTCTTTAAGCACACCACGACGATAGGGCTTCGCGTAAACAAGGCGCGGCGCTTTACGTTAACCCGCGCAACGCGCGCGGCGGAAACGCGGTACGGCGCGGTGCGCGTGAAGGAAGCCTCCGGTTTCGGGAGTAAAAAAGCGAAGCCGGAATACGAGGACCTTTCCAGAATAGCGAAAGAAAACGGAATTTCCCTGGCGGAAGCTGCGGAAAGCATACAAGGGCAATAACTTTCGATGTGGAAATGCCAGAGGAGCGCAGCGACGAAGCATTTTCACGAAGCAGGAGGCGGTTATGTACCACATCATTTTAAACCCCGCGGCGGGGCACGGGCGGAGCGTCGCCATACTTCCCCAACTCACCACGCACCTTGCCGCCCATTGCGTCCCCTTTGAAACGCTGCCCACCGCCGCGCCGGGGGCGGCGCGGGAAATTGCGGCGAAAGCCTGCCGCGACGGAAGCGACGGTATCATCGGCATCGGCGGCGACGGAACGCTGCAGGAAATCGTCACCGGAATGCGGGACGCGCACCCGGACGCGGGCATAATCCCCACGCCGCTTGGGGTTTTGCCCTGCGGAAGCGGGAACGATTTTTCGCTGACTTTCGAAGGGAAGAAGAAAACCAAGAGCGAGGAACGCATACGCTCGCTGACGGCGAGCGTCGCGGACGGGCAGACGATACCGGTCGATTTGATCAATATAAGCGGCGGGCAAATATGTATGAACATCGCCAACATGGGGTTGGACGCGCGGATTGTGCAAAACGCGGAAAGCTATAAACAGCGCTTCGGCGGCAACGCGTACCTTGCCGCGTCGTACAAAAGCATTTCCCAACACAAAAATATTAAAATGACCATCGAAGCCGACGACGAAATCTTCGCGGGGGATTTTACCCTCGCCGCCGTCTGCAACGGGCAGTATTACGGGGGCGGGCTTCGTATTTCCCCCAGGGCAAGGTTAAACGACGGGCTGATAACGCTCTGTATAGTGGACAAGCTGAGCCGCGCCAAGACGAGCATCCTTTTCCCGTCGGTTTTGTTTGAAAGGCACGTGAATCTGAAAGAAGTGCATTACGTCACCTGCAAGCGCGTAAAAATCACCGCCGACGAGACGGAAATACTCTGCGTGGACGGGAATTTGTACGGGCACCCGGGCACGTTGGAATTTAACATGCTGCCCGGGGCGATCAGGATGTTCGCGCCGTAAGATTTCGCGCGGGCGGAAGCGCGTTTATGGCGTCCAACAGCGCCAACGCGATTTCCTGACGGCACGCCGGGTCTTCCAGGCGGGCGAGCTCGCCGGGGTTGGACATAAACATAACCTCCACCAACGCCGTGGGGATTTTTGAATTGAGCAGTATGCGGTAAACATCCGAATTTACCGCGCCGCGGTCGCGGGTTTGCAGCCGCCCCGCCACGGCGCTTTGCGCGATTTCCGCCAGTTCCCGGCTGGTAATCGGCGCGTCGGTTTCGTGGTTGTGGTGGTAGGTGATGGTGCCGCCGGTGTTCTGGCTACGCTCGTCCACATTGTTGTGCACCGATATAAAATAGTCGCCGACTTTATTCGCGAGCCGGAACCGGTATTCCAGTGAAACATATTTTTCCTCGGTGCGCGTGGGGAGCAGCAGGATTTTTTCATTCTCAAAGGCTTCCAACAGCCGCAAAACGATGTCGAGGTCGATATCCTTTTCAAATACGGTACGGTTGACCACCGCGCCGTAGTCCTCTTTGCCGTGGCCGGGGTCGATGACCACCACCGTTTCGTAAAGTTCCTTCGGCTCGGTCAGCTGTATGTAGGAATTCTCCCCGTCCTCAATATATTCGGCGAAACACCCCTTCTCACAGCGTATCACCATATGGTCCCCCAACAGCAGCGCTTCCCGCAGCAGCGGTTCCCGCAGAAAAACACGCCGCATACGCCAGTTGGCGCTGTTTGCGAAGTGAACCGTATGCTCGTCATAGAAATAATTCGTTTTAATCTCACTCACCGTAAGCAAACCCGTATAAATACGTTTAAGCGCCGGGTCGTAAGAAACGGAATCCGCAATGGAAAGCCCCCGGGTTTGCGCGGGCGGTTCCGCCGCGCAAATGACAGTAGGGGTAAGCGCAGCCGAAAGAAAGAGCATAAACAGCGCGGCGGATATTACTTTTATGATGTACATTGGCCCCTCCGTTGTTTGACATGCACGTATTTTAGTGTATCTCTCCCCCCGTGACAACACACCTGCGCGGGGGCTTTTTCATACGATAGTAAACATACGCGGCATATTTCCACGGCGGTGTATGCAAGTCTATGAAATTTTCAACCAGTTCAGGGGGTATTGTCATGCAGGGCATCCTATTAAGCGTAATCATTCCGTATTACAACGAAACGCCGGAGGAAATATTTCCGTTACTGGCAAGCCTCAACAGCCAGGTAGGGGTTGATTTCCCGCGAATCGAATGTATATTGGTGAACGACGGCAACCACAACATCCTTCCGGGCGCGTTTCTCGATATTTTCAAAAACCTTGCCCTACGATGTATCTTTACGGACGAAAACAGAGGGCCCGGCATGGCAAGGCAAACCGGGTTGGACGCCGCGCTCGGCGAATACGTAATGTTTTGCGACGCGGATGATCTCCTCCATAACGTGTTGGTAATCGAGAGCTTTATCCGGGAAGTGGAGCAATATCACCCGGAAGTTATCGTTTCCACCTGGCTTATGGAGATATACGACAAGGCCAAAGGGAAATTTGAATATGCCATCCGTGACAACGAGTTTACCTGGATGCACGGAAAAGCGTTTAACAAGGCGTTCTTGGAACTTAAAAAAATACGCTTCCACGAAGATTTACGCGTCCATGAGGATGCGTATTTCCTCAGGTTGGTTACCGTCCACGCGACCAATGTGCGAAAGTTGGCGCTGACGAGCTATGTATGGAAATACCGCCCTATCAGTATCACGCGGATTAACGAAGCCGCGTATACCTTTAATTCCATGCCGGCGTTCGCGAAAAGTATCGGTTACGCCTGCGCCCAAATAGAAAAACATTTTCCCGGGCAAATACGCAATATAGTGCTGCAAACCGTGATGATTTTTTACTTTTACACCCATCAGCGGTGTTGGCTCGCATCTGAAAAAACCGACCTTCTGCGGCAGGCGGAGGAATCGTTCAGCGACATGATTAAACCGTATATGCGGCACTATGAGGACGCGCCCGCCCGGTTAATCGCAAGTATGTACAATGAGGAAAGGGCAAGGAGCTTTATAGGTGAAGTTGAAACCGAGACGCTGACCGACTGGCTTAAACGGGTTACGGATAGAAGAATTAGCAATAGAAAATGAACGATTGAACGCTTTTTGGTGTCTTTGGCGTCGCAGCGACGAAGCATTTTCACGAACGCCAAACGCGTTCATGCGTTTGGCGTGATATGGTAGGTATTAGCCATTGACATATGTATTAATATCTGCATAATCAAAACATTAGAGTGTTTAATGCTAACGATGTTATGCGCGGGTTCGCACCTTTTTGTTTCCAATCCTTTTACATCATCGTTTTTGACATAGTTTAAGAGGTGTGACTGATGGAAAGAGCCGTCAAGGCGTTTTTCCCGCTGTGCGCAGCGCGGAAAACGCCGCAGTACCCAAACTTTATAATAGTGAATATTGTAGACCGAGCATGTCTTGAATACAAAAACGCCATGGTGAATGGTGTTTTTTAAATTGGATGATTTTGGGATAAAGAAGGTGTTTATGCGAGATGTCTATGAGACTGCGGACTACATTTTTAATAATTCTGATTGTTTTATTCGCGACAGCCGGCAATTTAGTTTCCAGTTTATATTTTACCAACAGCAGCCTTAAAAAAACGTTGGAGCAGGACATGGCGTTTGCCATAGGCATTGCCGACAATCTGGTCAGCACGAAGATGCATCTTATCAAATCGGAGTCGGCGGCGTTAGCGAACCGCCTGTCGGAAACCGGCGGTACGGAAGATATGTTGGCGCTTATGGCGATAATGACCGTCGAGGAAAAAGTCAACGACTTCCCTGAAATATCCTCCCTTACGGTTTTTAACCGGGAAGGGACCGTCGCCAGTTATAGCGTGCCGCCCCACGAACACGAACTGCCTGTTAACGACAGGTTTATTGAAATGGTCTATAACGGCACTTCCATTATTTCAAGCCCTTTCTTCTGTTCCGTAAAGGGCGAGTACGTGATGAACGTGTACACCCCGATGAAGGGCGGAAACATCCTCGCGGTCACCATCCCCGGCTCCACGTTTACGGATATGTTCGTAAAGCACAGGCTTTGGCAAACCGGCAACATTTTTATGTTGAACGAGGAAGGGCGCTTCGTCGGCGCGGCGGACCCCGCGTTGGCGGAAGCCTTGGCGGATTTCTACATTGAGGAAGGGGAAGCGCCCACAGAGGCAGACAGCGCGGAAGCCTTGGCGCTGCAAAATTTGATTCAAAAAATACTCGCCGTGGAAAACGGCGTGGACAGTTATACTTTTAACAACGAGGAACATCTGTGCGCCTACAGCCGTATAGACGGCTCCGCCATGGGTTGGCGCGTCGCGGTCAGCGTGCTTCTTTCCGAAAGCCCTCAGAGCGAAGCGCTAAGGGGGCATATTTATACGGCGTTAATCTCGCTGATTATCGGGGCAGCCGCCGCGTTTTTCCTTTCCATGCTGACCGCGGGGCCCTTTAATGAAATTGAGTCTCAAAACCGCACCATAAAAGCGCAGTCCGCGAAAATCCTGGAGGAGCACGAACGTTTTAAGCTCATGCTCGACGCGAACCCGTTGGCAAGCCGGCTATGGACAAGGGATTATGAATTGTTCGACTGTAACGAGGCGGCGGTTAAACTTTTCGGTCTGAAGAACAAACAGGAATATCTCGACCGGTATTTTGAGCTCTCTCCCGAGTATCAGCCCGACGGGCAGCCCACGCGGGATAAAATCAAGGCTTTGGTGGATGAGGCGTTTGAAAAAGGCATTTGCGCTTATGACTGGGAATACCGCGCGCCGGACGGTACGCCTATCCCCGCCGAATGCGCGATGGTGCGGGTGCCTTACGGGGACGGTTACATGGTGGCGGGATATTCCCGCGACCTGCGCGAGCATAAAAAGATGATGGCGGAAATAGAACAGCGGGACCGGCAGCTTAAAATCGCGTTGGCGGACGCAAGAGAGGCGAATGACGCTAAAAGCAGCTTCCTCGCGCACATGAGCCACGAAATACGCACGCCGCTTAACGCGGTGGTGGGGCTGTCGGAGCTTGCCATAGCCGAGTGCGGGTTGGACAGCGAAATGGAAGACAAACTGGAAAAGATACACGCCTCCGGCATGACCATACTGAGCATTGTCAACGATATCCTCGACATTTCCAAGATAGAATCCGGCAAGTTTGAGATTTACCCCACCCAATACGATACCCCTAGCCTGATTAACGATATCGTTACGCTTAATATCGTGCGCATAGGGGAAAAGCCGGTTACCTTTAAGCTCGACATAGACGAAAACCTGCCGGGGGAATTATACGGCGACGACCTGCGGGTGAAGCAGATATTCAACAACCTGTTGTCCAACGCCTTTAAGTACACCCACGAAGGCACGGTGGAATGGCGCGTAACCTATGAGCGCGACGGGGACGACGTCTGGCTTTTGTCCCATATACAAGATACCGGCATCGGTATAGAGCCTGAGAATTTAGCGAAATTGTTTTCCGAATACAATCAGGTGGATATAAGCACCAACCGCAGGGTGGAGGGTACGGGCCTCGGGCTCGCGATTACCAAGCGGCTCGTGGAAATGATGGACGGAACCATTACCGTGGAAAGCGAGTACGGGAAAGGCTCGGTATTTTCCGTAAAAATACGGCAGCGGCACGTTACGGATAAGCCCATCGGCAAACCCGTGGCGGAAAACCTGATGGGGCTGCGCTATACCCTTTCCAAGCGAAACAAAAACAAACTGGCGCGCGTCAATCTTTCCTACGCCCATGTGTTGGTGGTGGACGATATCCCCACCAACCTGGATGTGGTGAAGGGGATGATGAAACCTTACGGGCTGAAAATAGACTGCGCTATCAGCGGGCAGCAGGCGGTGGACATGGTGCGCGGGGAAAGCCCGCGCTACAGCGCGGTGTTTATGGACCACATGATGCCGGGTATGGACGGCATTGAGGCGACGCAAATCATCCGGAAGGAAATCGGGACGGAATACGCGCGGAACGTTCCCGTCATCGCCCTTACCGCAAACGCCATTGTAGGCAACGAGGAAATGTTCCTGAACAAAGGCTTCCAGGACTTTATCTCCAAACCCATCGACATGGCGAAGCTCGACGCGGTGCTAAGGCGTTGGGTCAGGGATAAGCGCGTTGAAAAGAAATTGTCGGGGGAAAACAAACTGTGGCAGGCTCCGGAAACGGTTAAGAAGGAAAATGCCGTTTCCGTATTCAACGGGATATCCATCGCCGGAATGGATAAAGACAAGGCGCTCGAGCGTTTCAACGGGGACGAGAGCATTCTTATGGAGGTGCTGCAATCCTATGAGTCGAGTACGCGAAACTTGATTAAAAACCTGCGGGCGTATCTGGAAACCGGGGACCTCGAAGATTACACCATCACCGTACACGGGATAAAGGCTTCGAGTTACGCCATATCCGCGCAGGAAACGGGAAAGCGCGCCGAGAAGTTGGAAGCCGCCGCGCGGGAGCGGGATTATGAAACCGTAAGAAGCGAGCATGATTCCTTTGAAAGCAGCGCGGAGGCGTTATTGAACGAGATAAAAAAGGCGCTTACGGAAATAGACAAACGGATTGCGCCGGCAAAACCCGTGGCGGCTTCCCCCGACCGCGCGCTTTTAATCCGGTTGGCGGAAGCATGCAAAGCCTATGACATGGACAGTGTGGACGGGATAATGGAGAAGCTCGAGTCTTTGCGGTATGAAAGCGGCGGGGAGACGGTGCGGTGGCTGCGGGAAAAAATAAACGAAATGGATTTTGAAAAAATTGCCGAAGCGGATTTTTCCAAGATTTACGAGGCTTCCGCCGCGGAAATATTGGTTGCGGACGACAACGAAACCACGCTGATGGCTGCCCAGCGTTTATTGACGTCGCTGCATATGCGCGTAGATACCGCCGCAAACGGGGAGGAAGCGCTAAAAAAAATTCGCGGTAAAAAATACCGCCTTGTTTTTATGGATGATTTAATGCCCGTGATGGGCGGAATTGAAGCCGTTAAAATACTGAGAGGTATGGAAGGGGATTATTACAAAACCGTTCCGGTGATTGCCTTAACCGCAGCGGACGCAGCCGAACACGCGGATGCGCTTTTACAGGCGGGGATGAGTGGTTTCATGGAAAAGCCCGCAAGCAGAACAAAGCTTCTTGAGCAAATCCGGCGTTGGCTTCCCGGGGAACTGCCGCGCGAGCCGTTGGGGGCGGAAGAACATACTGAAACGGAACTGCCGGTTATAGAAGGCGTCGACGCGTTGGAAGGCGTCTTGTATTCCGGTTCAAAGAAGCTTTTTATCGACCTTCTCGGGGATTTTTACACGCTTATTGACGCAAAGTCCGACAAGATAGAAAAGTATCTCGCGGAAGGGCGTATCGAGGATATGGTGATAGAGGCGCACGGCTTAAGAAGCGCCGCGCGGCTTATAGGGGCGAAGGAACTTTCCGCGGGTTTCGCCCGCGTGGAGCGGAGCGGCGGCGAGGGCAACAGTGAAGCGCTACGGCGGGAAGTTTCCGAAGTGCTGAAACAGTACCGGGGATTTAAAACGGTTCTGAAACCTTACCGCAAAACGCCGGAGGGGGAAAAAAGGCCGGCTGCTCCGGGGGAAGTGCTTACCCTGTTAAAACAGTTGAAATCGGCAGTGGAAAACTTTGATTTAGCGGTTGCCGACGAAATATTTAAACGGCTTGAGGGTCTTTCTGTTCCGGAAGAACATCAAAAGCAAATGGCGACGCTAAAAGTCTATTTAACGGACGTAGCGATGGAAGATGCGATTAAGCTGACGGAGGAAATGATAGGAGCCGTTGGCACATGATAGCACTACAAGTTTTATAGGGTAAAAAAATTGAGGTTGGGCGGCCGATACGCGTGAAAATTCGAATAAGGGCGATTTTAGTAATCATCTCCACCAATTTTATGATTGTCCTGCTGAGTATTTTTTCAGGCACGGGCTATGTGCGCAGACACATAGAGAACTACATAGAAGCGGATATGTTGGTGGTCGCGGACATCGCCGACCGGTTCATCAGCTCCGAGCTTGAGGTTTTAAGGTATGAGGCGGAAACGGCGGCTTCCGCTGTCGCGGAAGCCGGGGATATTCCCGTGGCGCTTGCCGGGCAGGCGTTGCGGTTTCCGAAGTTTATCGGGATGGCGGTAGCCAACCGGGACGGGGATATCCTCGCCTCGGCGGGCGGCGCGCCCGCGTCCGCCGGGGTTTTGAAGAACGCCTATATCCAAAAAGCCTTTTCCGGCGAAAAATCTTTTACCTCCACCGTCCCAACGGACAAGGGGGTCGTGTTTTACCTGTCGGTTCCGGTTCCCGGCGCGGCGGGAAATATTCTGGTGCTTACGTTGGACGGCATGTATTTCAGCAATCTGTCCGCCGAATATAAGGTGTGGGAAACCGGGCACATTTTCATAGACGACAGCGAAGGTTATGTCATCGCCAACATCCGGCCCGAGTGGGTGCAGAACCGGCAGAATTTTATCTTGCGGGCGCAAAGCGATTCCCAGTACGCGAACGTCGCTTCGGTTATCCAAAAGGTGGTCGCGGGCGGCAGGGGCATAGATTATTATGAGATGGGCGGGGTTTCGCGCATATGCGCGTACCGCCCGATTTCCGGCTCGGCGGAGGGTTGGGTACTGGGGATTGTCGCGCCGCTTTCCGAAAGCCCCGTGGGGGATGTGGACCGGGGGCTTCTTTTGATTGGTATCATGTGCTTTTTGCTCAACATACTCGCGGCGGTGGTCGCTTCCGATTTTATCCGCAAGCCTTTTGAGGAAGTCGCCGCCCTGCGGGAAGCGGCGGAGGCGGACTCCAAGTCTAAGAGCAGTTTCCTGGCGCACATGAGCCACGAGATACGCACGCCGCTTAACGCGGTGGTGGGCTTGTCGGAGTTGGCGCTTGACGAGGCGGGAACCGACACGGAGATGGAAGATAAACTGGAAAAAATACGCGCCTCCGGCATGACCATACTGAGCATCGTCAACGACATCCTCGACATTTCCAAGATAGAGTCCGGCAAGTTTGAAATATACCCCACCCAGTACGATACCCCCAGCCTGATTAACGATATCGTTACGCTTAATATCGTGCGCATAGGGGAAAAGCCGGTTACCTTTAAGCTAAACATCGACGAAAACCTGCCGGGGGAATTATACGGCGACGACCTGCGGGTGAAGCAGATATTCAACAACCTGTTGTCCAACGCCTTTAAGTACACCAACGAAGGCACGGTGGAATGGCGGGTTTCTTACGAGCGCGACGGGGACTGCGTCTGGCTGATATCCGACATTAAAGATACCGGCGTCGGTATAAAGCCCGAAAGTTTAAAGAATTTATTTTCCGAATACGACCAGGCGGATATAAGGACCAACCGCCAGGTGGAGGGTACGGGCCTCGGGCTCGCGATTACCAAGCGGCTCGTGGAAATGATGGACGGCGCCATTACCGTGGAAAGCGAGTACGGGAAGGGCTCGGTGTTTTCCATCAGAATACGGCAGCGGCACGTTACGGACACCCCCATCGGCAAACCCGTGGCGGAAAACCTCATGGGGCTCCGGTACACCTTCGCGAAGCGAGAAAAGAGCAAGCTCGCCCGAATCAATCTTTCCTACGCCCATGTGCTGGTGGTGGACGACATCCCCACCAACCTGGACGTGGTGAAGGGCATGATGAACCCTTACGGCCTTAAAATAGACTGCGCTATCAGCGGCCAGCAGGCCATAGACATGGTGCGGGCGGAAAGCCCGCGCTACAGCGCGGTGTTTAT
>JAISWA010000178.1 GCA_031271275.1 Clostridiales bacterium
GACAAAAAATTAATCAATGGTTTATGGGTGACACCCAAGACAATGCGGGCAGCTTAATCGAAACGGCAAACCTGCGCGCATACACGGTCAAAAATAACGCGACTAATATGCTCGGAACAGGCCCAAAGAGCGCTTCCGGCTTAACTGACAGTTTCAGCAAGCCCATAGCGGAATTTGATTCACGCGGGTCTGATGTGGCCTTTGCTTTAAGTTACGGTGAAGCCGCCGGCTTCAGTTCAAAATCTTATCAGTGGGGCGGAGGAACCGCTGACCAAAACAATGAAGCCGCCGTCAATAATTTCGCAGAACTTACCATTCCCGAGAACGGCGAGGGCTACGATAATATGTGGCTGCGCTCCCCCGGCGGAAGCGACAACACCGCGTCCGCGCTTTTTGCAAACGGAAGAGTGTTCCAAACCTTTATCGACGGAACCAACAGCGAGTACGGGCTTGTTTATCCCGCGCTGTGGGTGGACCAGGGAATCTTTAATTAAAGCGCTCCGTTACAATCGCGCCTGCCTGCGCGAAAAATAAACACAATACGGGTCCGCGAACTTAAAATTGATTTCCACGGATTTGTCCGCGTATACATAAATCGATTCTATCAAGTCAAACGCCATTCCCCTCGTAAGCTCGCCGAAGCGCCCGTCCTTTTGGAAGTCGTCCATATAAACCGGCTTCGCGTCTTCCGCTATGGCGGACATTTTTATTTCGTTGCTCAGCCCCTCAATAACCCCCTTCAGTTCGTTCTGCCTTTTTTCGCAAATTTCCCGTATTCTTTCAAACTGCCGCCCGGATATAATTCCGTTGGCGTAGTCGTAATACGCCCGGTCGAAAACGGAAATCTCGTTCCGCAGTTCCTGTTCCGAGGATTTTATCCGGTCCTCAAGCCCGCCATAATCCCCGAACTTTTTCGGCGCGGTTTTCACCCGGCGTATCAGCGCCTGTAAATCGTCCATTTGCGTTATCTGAAAATTAATCGCTTCCAAAACCGTGTTGAACAGCATTTCCTCCCGAATGGAATGGGCTTTGCAGAACCGCTTTCCTTTTTCCCGGTAAGTCCGGCAGCAGTAATACACGTAATCCCGGGTGGTTTTCCGGGACATCGCCTTTTTGCACTCGCCGCATTTCAAAATCCCCCCCAACGGAAAGACATTGCCCTTGGACCCCGCCCTTACGTTCAGGTCAAGCAGCCGCTGCGCGCGCTCGAAGGTTTCGCCGCTGACAATGGCGTCGTGGGTTCCGCTGACCACGTACCAGTTTTCCCGGGGCACGCGCCTTGCCTTGTGGATTTTATAATTAATGACCTCCTCCCTGCCCTGTACCATTTTCCCCAAATACACTTCGTTGGTCAGTATGCGGCGGACGGAACTGGCGCTCCACAGCCCGTCGTTCCCCTTGGGGTTTTTAAGGTTAAGCCCCTTCTGGTTTTTATATTTGGTGGGGTTGGGAATACCGAGCTCGTTCAGCTTTCGCACGATAGCGCCGAGGCTCATCAGGTCGTCGGCATACCACTTGAAAATATCCCGGACGATATCCGCCGCCGGGTTATCCACCACAAGCGCGTCGCTGTTGCCCAGCTGCTTGTCGTACCCAAACGGGGCAAAAGCGCCGATAAATTCCCCTATCCTGCGCTTCATGTCGAACTTGCTTCTTATTTTAATCGAAGTGTCGTAGGCGAACTGCTCGTTGGTAATACCCTGTATTTTTACGCCTAAGTTCATCGCCGACTGGGGAAGCAGAAAGCTGTCCACATATTGCAGCGACGTGCTGATGAAGCGTATGTCGTGCAGCGGGAAGTATTCCTCCAGATAATAGGTCTGGTCGGAAATATTCCTGAACCCCCGGGACAAATCGGAAACCAACAGGCAGTTGTATTCCTTTTTCATCAGCAGCCCCATGACTTCCCTAAAGCCCGAGCGTTTTGTGTCCGTCCCCGTTTTCCCGTCGTCGCAGATGATTTTATATCCCGCGACGTTCTCGCCCCGCGCTTTCATGCTTTCAATGTACTGCTCAAGGTATTTCGTCTGGTTTTCGATGCTTCTGCTCTTTTCGTCCTCCGTCTTGTCCCGGTCCTCGTCGGACAACCGCACATACGCGATTACGTTCCAGTCTTTCACACGCGTCCCCCCATAGCAAATGCCTGTCATTCTGAGCAAGCACCCGTCATTCTGAGCAAGCACCCGTCATTCTGAGCCGAAGGCGAAGAATCTTCGCTTCGCTCAGATTGACAGCCTCAGAAGCATATCCGAATCTTCGCTTCGCTCAGATTGACCGTACAGGGAGTATAGTTGAACCCGCGCGGCATTTTCAGGCGCGTTTTTTCAAACGCGAAGTCACATAAACCACTGGATTTATGGAATAAAATATCATAAAATAAGATTGTTCATGATATTCGGGGGCATGACCTATGCTTACCTACCTAAGCCGGCCGCGCTTAAACGCCCTGCTCGCGGACGCGGTAAAACATCCGCTGACGATTGTCCGCGCGGGCGCCGGGTACGGCAAAACGCAAGCGGTGTATGAATTTACCCATACGTCTCCTTTCCTTTCGGCGTGGACGCAGCTTTCGGAACGGGACAACGCCGGTTCCCGCTTTTGGGCAAAATATGTCCGGCTGATCGAAAGCTGGGACAAAGACTTCGTCGCCCATTGCCATTCCCTCGGCTTTCCCGACTCGGAAGACAAATTAAACCTGCATTCCGATTTGCGCAAACGCTACGCCCCTGCTCAGCGCCGCGTAATCGTGCTCGACGACGCCCATCTGATTACCCACCCCGACATCCTTTTATTTTTGGAACGCGGACTTTGCGAAACCGTGGACAATGTTTCCGTCATCCTTATCTGCCGGGAACTTCCCGGCGGAGCGCTGCTGAACAGGCAAATCAAGGGAGACTTGCCCACCGTAACGGAAGATGATTTGAACTTTACCGAAAGCGAACTGGCGTCGTACCTGCTTCAACAGGGACTGCCCGCGTCAAAGCGGAACCTGCGGGACATTCTCGAAGATACGAAGGGCTGGGCGTTTTCCGTCAATCTTGTGGCGCGGTCCCTGAAAAAATCGCCGGGCTATACCGGCTATGTCCGCACAGCCATGAAGCAAAATATTTTTAATTTGATGGAGCTTGAGGTATTTAACGTCGTTTCCGAAAGGCTCCGGCGTTTTTTTATCCGGCTCTCCCTGATTGACCA
>JAISWA010000005.1 GCA_031271275.1 Clostridiales bacterium
ATTCCCGCATACAGGCGCAAAGGCGCGAGGGTCTTGTTTACCGCCCCATAATCCTGTGGTACGCCCAACTGTCATACCGCGCCAATTCCGGCGCCTGCGCCGGGTCAAACACCCGCATTACCCCGTCTCTGCCGGTGAACGTCCTTTCTAAAACCACGGGATAATCCTCCCGCAAATCATTGATATATTCCATCAGCGGGTCGGCTTCGCCAAGCCCGATCAGTTCCAACACCGCCGCGCCCAGGTAGTGCGCGGAAATCACGCCGTCCTCCGGTAATTTTAAAGCGGATAGGTCAACCGATTCCTTCGCCGCGTCGTTTGCCCATATAAAAAACGGGGTGCGCCCGTAATACGCCGACTCGACCACCGGCTTCCCGCTTTCCGGCGGCGGAATCAGCGCCTTGTAAACCTCCGGCGGGAAGCTCGGCATATGGTCGCCGTAATAAACCAACACCACCGGCTCGGTCATGTTTCTGAAATACGTGATCATTTGAAAGATGCCCCGGTCGCTGTCCATTAGCCCGTGGAAATAATGTGCAAGCGCGTTCAGATTTTCCGGGGAAAGGTCCGCGTCCGTGTTGTAATTCCTGCCGGTAATATCATACTTGCCCACATAGGGCCCGTGGTTTTGGATGGTGATGGCTTTCAAAAAAAACGGCGCGGCGGGTTCTTTTTTCAGCAGCGCATCCACTTCCTCAAGCATACGCGTCACCGTGTGCCGCTCGGTGATGTACAGCCCCTTGGTGTCCGTCACGTCAAAGACCTTGTCGTCCCAAAAATAATCAAACCCCAACATAGGGTAAACGTTCTGCCGGTTATAAAACCAACCCGCGCCGGGGTGCATTGCCGCCGTATGGTAGCCCGCGTCTTTAAGCACGCGGGCTACCCCCGGGAACGGACCGTTAATGAGCGAGAACGCGTAAGGCGTGCCTTTAAACCCGCGGGAATTGAGCCCGGTGAGGATGTCGAATTCCGTATCGGCGGTACCGCCCCCGGTATGAGGCGGCACGATGTAGCCTTGAACGGATTCCGCCAGTATTTGTTTGTAAAAGTACAGCGGGTCGGTATAGCCGTCGAAATTTATTTGCGGGCTCATCGCCAGTTCCGAAAACGCCTCGCTTAATACCATGACGATACTCGGCGTTGAAGCGGGCGCGGGCGCGGTGCGGTTAACCGCTTCGGCGGCTTCGATTTCTTCGCGGTAGTCGCCGTAATAGACAGGGCTCGCGATACGGCTCGCGTTGAAATCGTGCAGGAAACTGTAGGTAAAACCCCGCGACTGGTACAAATCCGTTTCGTTGTAGTAGTACCCTTTATACGGAAGCCGTTCGTGGATGAAATCGCTGGCGTAAACCCCAAAATTTAAGGCGAGCATGACCGCCGCGCAAGCCAACGAGCCGATGACACGTGCCCATAACCGCGGCTTCGCGTTCTTGACAAAAAAAAGCGCAGCCGCAAAAACAGCCGCGAACAAGACCATCCCCGCGCCTACCGCGATAAACACCGCCGGTTTAATGCTTTTGGCGATGCCGAGAAATTCCGCCCCGAGACGCAGGTCTATGGGCTTAAACGGCGACCATCGCATGGCGACCATATAGCGGTTGACCACGGAAAGCAGGAGGAATAAAAGCCCCGGGACCCCGCAGGCGGCGGTCAGGTTCGCCGTAATAAAAAAGAGCAGCAGCATGAGGGCAGCCACGGGAAGCAGATTGAGCAAAAAGACGAGGCCGTAAGATTCCTGAATCACTTGAAACACTTTGACCCCGGTGACGGGCTGCAAAATGAATTGCAAAAGGGTAACCGCAACCGCCGCCGCCGATAGAACGGCGAAAGAAACGGGCAAGCTTAATTTAATCTTCATCAGCGCATTGCTCCAGAGGGGATATTTTTGACATGCGGGACATTATAGACCGCAAACATATACGAGACAACCGGCGGATAGGATATTTCTTTTACATATTCCCGCCGGTTTATTCATATTTATAACTAAATTATTGAAGCGTGAGGGGAGGGTTCCGCCGTGGGTATCAGGGAAAAACTGACCGGCCTGCTTTCTTTGCCCAGGGAAATCGCGCTTAACCTTCCGCTTATTATTATAACGGGCCGCGACGAGGTAAATATAGAAAATTATAAGGGCATCAAGGAATATACCGACGACCGGGTCACGGTAAACACCTCCGCGGGGATGCTGCTGGTGGAAGGCAGAAAACTGAAGCTCCGGCAGATCACCGACGAGAACGTCATCGTCTCCGGCGTGATTACCGCGCTGCAATATACAGGGGAATAGCCATGGTGTTGGGGATATGGAATTACCTGCGCGGTTACGTGACGGTGGAAGTCGCCGGATTTTCCGCCGAGCGGTTCGTCAACCTCGCGGCGAAGCGGGGCGTGTACCTTTGGGACGCGGAGCGCCCTGACGGCGGCGCTTTAATTTTCAATGTTTCCGTAAAGGGCTTTAGGGCGCTGAAAGGCTGCGCGCGGAAATCCGGCTGCAAATTCAAAATAAAAGATAAAAGGGGGCTGCCCTTTGTACTTTACCGCTACCGGAAGCGCAAGGCTTTACTGGGCGGTATTATTTTTTTTATCGCGGCGCTGTACACGCTGACCTCCTTTGTCTGGCAGATAGAGGTAAAGGGCAACGAGCGCATTTCCCGCGACGATATCGTCGCCTACTGCGAAAGCGCCGGGTTGAAAACCGGCGCGTTCAAGCATACGCTGAACGCGAAAGGCGTGCGGGAAGGGCTGCTGCGATATTTTACGGACATCACCTGGGCGGACGTTCATATAAAAGGCACGCGGGCGACCGTCACGCTTTCCGAGACCATCCCGAAGCAGGAAATTATCGACCGCAAAACGCCCTGCGATATCGTCGCCGCAAAAGACGGGCTTATCACCGGAATCGTCGCCGGCGCGGGCAAACCGTTGGTAAAAGTCAACGACGTGGTAAAAGCGGGGGAAGTGTTGGTCAGCGGCAAATTGGAAATGAACAGCGACTTAAACGGACAGTATTTCGAATACGTGCATTCCTACGCGGAAGTTTGGGCAAGGCGATATACGGAGATTTCTTTTTCGGTTCCGCTAAATTACACGGAAAAAGCGTACACCGGCAGGGAAACTTCCCGCCGCTCGGTAGAACTGCTTTTCGCGGGCGGAAAGTTGATTCATTTCCCGGGAAGTAGCATTCCTTTTGAAAATTATGATAAAATAACCAAGCATAAGCAGATTCATTTTTCAAAGGATTATCCCCTACCGGTCATTCTGGTCACCGAGGTGTATACGGAATTTATCGCCGAGGCGCGGGAGCGCACCGTGGAAGACGCGAAGGCGTTGGCGGAGCGTATGATAACCAACCGCATACTGAATGAGTTTGAATTCGAGGCGGACATTCTTGAGAAACGCGCCGAATACGAGGAACTGCCGGGGGAACTGCGCGTAAAAGCGCTGATTATCACCAACGAGCGGATAGATAAAGAAGCGCCGGTTAACAACATCTTTTAGCGGTTCAACACACACGTTACGCCGGCTGTCCTTCTGAGCCGCAGGCGAAGAATCTTTTGTTTTGTACGTACAGGATTCTTCGCTGCGCTCAGAATGACGGATTTAAGGCGGATTGGCTATAATTTTTAAAGTTTCCCACAAAAGAAGGTCTTCTGATGGACATCCCCAAGCGTCAACTGGAAATACCCAACACCGTCATCGTCAATATCTTCGGCAAGTTGGACGAGAATGTAAAAAAAATCGAGAACGCTTTTGAAGTCAGCATCGTAAACCGGGACGATTTTGTGCAAATCGTCGGCCTTTCCCAATCCGCCAAAGTCGATAAGGCGTTGGCGGTGTTGCAAAAAATGGTCGTTATCGCCAAGAAGGGCGAAAAAATCGACGACCAACAGGTCAATTACCTCATCGCCTCGTTGGAGGACGAACACTTCGAGCATATAGAAAAATTAAACGACGATACTATCTGCATGACCATTTCCGGCAAACCGGTCAAGCCAAAGACCGTGGGTCAGAAAAAATACATAGACCAGATAAGGAAGAACACGATTGTGTTCTCCATTGGTCCGGCGGGCACGGGCAAAACTTATCTCGCTATGGCGATGGCGATCACCGCGTTCCGGGCGGGGCAGGTCAACCGCATTATCCTCACGCGCCCCGCTATCGAGGCGGGGGAAAAGCTCGGCTTCCTTCCCGGCGACTTGCAGCAGAAGGTGGACCCGTACCTCCGCCCGCTGTACGACGCGCTGCACGATATTATGGGGGCGGAAACCTTTCAGCGGAATTTTGAGCGCGGGGTCATCGAGGTCGCGCCGCTTGCGTATATGCGCGGGCGGACTTTGGACAACTCCTTCATCGTCCTCGACGAGGCGCAGAACACCACGCCGGAACAGATGAAAATGTTTTTGACGAGGCTCGGTTTTAACAGCAAGGCGGTTATCACCGGGGACATTACGCAAATAGACCTTCCCGAGGGCAAACGCTCGGGGATAAACGAAGCGGTGCGCATACTGGACGGGATAGAGGACATCGCCATTTGCAGGCTCACTTCCCGGGACGTGGTGCGGCATCCGCTAGTTCAAAAAATCATCAACGCGTATGAAAAAACCGAGGCGCGGGCCGCGTATAAGGAACGCGAAAGGGAAAGCCGCCGTCTGCGCCGACGAGGCAGGTTGCTATGAAAATCAAGCTGATTTATGTGATATTAATCTCCGTCGTTTTTTTAACGACGGGCATCGCCATCGCCACGGGCTCCTACTTCGGGGACGGGCTTACGCTTAAAGTGGGCGACCGCACCACGGTAAACATACGCGCCACCGGCACGGTGGAAAATAAAATCGCAACCGAGCGCAACCGGGCGGAAGCCGCGCGGCGGGCGCAGGAAATGAAGCCGCTGAATATACACGACGTAGCCATCACCAACCGCGTGCTTGACAATGTGGAAGCATCCTTTAACGAGCTTGCCAAAATACGCGCCGCTTACGTCGCCGAACGGGAAAGGCTGTCTTCGGCGCAAAGGCTCGCGGAAGAAAGGGAGTTAGAGCGCCGCGCCACCGAGCAATCCGCCGGGCGGCTGTCACAGGAAGACCCCGCCGCCGGTGAAAGCGTGACGGAACCGGAAAGCGCGGCAGCCGCTGAGCCCGAAGGTGAAATTCCGGAGGCGACGGACGCCGCTGCCGCCGCCGGTCTGACGGTCGTTCAGGTCACGGACGAAACCGGGGTTTATGAAACCTATAAAATGTTTGAAACCTTCCCTGTCGCGCTTACGGGGTTTCAGCAGCAGTACCTGCTGCAAATGCCGGAGAGTTCCTTTGAGGAGCTTAAAGAAAAAACCCTGACCATCACTACGGAAATCCTCAACCAAAATATCTCTGAAATCGACAGCCGGACCATCACCGCCGTGCGGGAGGAGTTCCGTTGGAGTTCCATTGACGAGGACGCAACCGTTATCGGTTATGAAATCGTCAACCGGTTCTTAGAGCCCAACTACCCCGTAGACGCGGCGCTTACGGAGGAACAGCGCGTCAAAATCGCCAACGAGTATGAAACGGTGACGGTGCGGCAGGATGAAATCATCGTCGGGGAATACGAAATCGTCACGGACGAAGATTACGCCGTGCTGCAAAGCCTCGGCATGTTAAACACCGGTTTAAGGGACAAGATGATCCCCATGGCGGGGGTGTTTATTCTGGTCGCCGCGCTGTTTGTGGCGTGCTTCATGTACTTGGTCTTTTACCGTAAAAAATCTAAAAACCAACGGAAAGAAGCGATACTGCTCTGCACCCTGTATGTGGTGATCCTCATCATCGTCCGCCTGTTGGGCGACGTGCCGTACCAGTTCCTCCCCATGCTGCTGCTTCCCATGCTCGTTTCGGTGTTCGTGGACTTACGCACGTCCATACTGCTGAACCTGTGCGTGACCTTCACCCTCTATTTTGTGGTAAACGGCAATATGGAATACCTGCTTTTCTATACGGCTTCGGGCACCATTATCAGCCTGATGGCAAAATACACCACGGAGCGCAATAAAATTTTCTTAGTCGGCACGCTCGCCGCGTTAGTCAACTTCGTCCTAAGCTGCGCGGTCGCCATGATTACGGAACGCAACAACGCGCTGATCATCTGGCAGGATATTCTCGCCACGGCGGGCTTTGCCGCGTTAAACGGTATGCTTACCGTAATCGTGTGCATAGGCTCGCTTCCGTTTTGGGAAACTTTCTTCGGCGTGGTCACGCCCATCAAGCTGCTCGACCTCACCAACCCCACCAACTTGCTGCTGCGCCGCATGACCATAGAAGCGCCGGGCACGTACCATCACTCCCTGATTGTGGCGAACCTGGCGGAAACCGCCGCCTACGACATCGGGGCGGACCCCCACGCCGCCCGGGTGGGCGGTTATTACCACGATATCGGGAAACTGAAATTCCCCCAGTATTTTGCCGAGAACCTCGCCGGCGAAAACCCCCACGACAATATGGACCCCTACAACAGCGTGCAGGTAATCGTAAGCCATATCGCCTACGGTCTTACGTTGGCGGCGGAGTACCGGCTGCCGCAGTTTATCCGGGATATTATCAAGGAACACCACGGCACGTCGCTGATACAGTTTTTTTACTGCAAGGCGAAAGACAGCGGCGGCGAGAAGCCGCTGGACGAAAGCGATTTCCGTTACCCCTACGTAAAACCCCAGAGCAGGGAGTCCGCCTGCGTCATGCTCGCCGACACCGTGGAAGCCGCCATCCGTTCCATGATACCCCGGGTAAAATCCGTTGACGAGGTAGAGGAACAAATCAGGACGCTGATACGGGATAAATTGCAGGACGGGCAGCTTTCGGACAGCTGTCTCAGCATAAAGGACGTGGATATTATCGGCGAATCCTTTTTCCGCGTGTTAAAGGGGATGTACCACGAGCGCATCCCGTACCCCAAGCTTACCGCGGAAGAAGAAGATAAACCCGAAACGCCCATCCGTTCCGAGATAAAGCGCGTGTTCGACACGGGGAAGATGCCGAGGCTCGGGCGTTCCGCCACCGGCGGGAAGTCCGGCCGCGCGGGTTCCGCCGGCGCGGAGCGCCGT
>JAISWA010000257.1 GCA_031271275.1 Clostridiales bacterium
TAGTTGCAGCGCATTAAATTTTCAGGAGTGATACCTATGCCAGAAAGCGAAATCAAAAGGATGAACCCCTTCGACAGGCTCGTCAGCCTGTTTGTCGCGCCGGCGTCTTTGATGAAAAACATACGCATCTTCCCGGCGGTGTTGGTGCCGCTGATTGTCTGCACTTTGCTCGGCCTCGCGCTAATGCCGTTCTCGTCAAACTTGGCGGATATCCAGATGCATGAGTTCTCCAACCTTTCCATTGAGCGCTACGGCGTGGACTATTTTAACACGACCCCCGTCGATGATGAGCTTGCCGCGGTAATGCCCGACATTTCGACCATCACCAACATAAGCGCAGTCGTAAGCGCGTTTATCGCCTACCCCGTCATCGCGTTTTTCCTCGCGTTGGGCACGTTCATCCTCACCAAGATAGCCCGGGGCAAGGAACTGAAACTGATACAGTATTTTTCCATGTACATACACCTGTGCGTACTCACCGCCATCGGCGCGGTTGTCACCACGGTGCTGTGCGTCTCGCTCGGTTCGATCCTTGACGTAACCTCGTTGGCGGCCCTGTTCATGCCCCTCGGGAATGTGACCATGCCCGCTTTTAACGCCCTTTCGGGAATCACCGTGTTCGGGCTGTGGGTCACCGTACTGGCGATTATCGGAATAAAGCATATCAATCATTTTTCCTATCTTAAAGCGACAGTCATCGGACTGGTAGGGTTCGCGTTTTCGTTGGGGTTCTATACGATTTCCACGAGCCTGACCTTCCTGACTTATGACATCATCAACGGAATGACCATTACCTTATGATTTATAGGCGTGTCATTCTGGCGGTATAGCGAATCAACTTAATTCTGACCATCGGAAGCGTTAATGCATTGTGGTGAACGGACGTAGCGTTTTCGTAGAAAACGCAGGGAGTGAACCGTTTACAATACATAGCTGACGATGGTTACATCCAAAGTTGATTCGCTATATAGGTCATTCTGAGCGAAGCGAAGAATCCTTTTAAGGAGCAAAAAAAATGTCAGCAGGCAAAAAAGCGTTAATTTTTATCCTCATCATCGCGGCTATCGGCGGTTTGATTTTTTACGGGGTGTACAACGCGCGGCAGGTGGAGGCGGACTCGGGCATTCCGAGGGACGCGGTTCCCGTTCAGACGGAATATCCCCACAAAGAAACGATTACCAGCACCATCAGCGCGAAGGGCACGGTGGAGCTGATTGACCGCACCGCCGTGTTCCCTTCGACACAGGCGCGTATCGAGACGGTGCACGTAAAGGAAAGCGACGAGGTAACCGCCGGGGACTTGATCGTTACCTACGACGCCGAATCGTTGGAAGCGCTGCGGGAGGAGCTTGCCGACGCGCGGCTTGCGCTCAGGTCGTCGGAACTGGCGTTGGAATCGGCAAAGACCCCGCCAGGCGAGACGGAGCTTTTGCAATCGGAAACACAGATTAAGCAGTCGGAGAAAGTCATACAGGACATAGAAGCGGAGGCGAAGTCCATCGACGTGACCATCGCGCAGCTTAATTCCAACATGGAGACCGCCCGAAAAAAGTTAGAAGATACCACGGCGCTGCAAGCCCTCGGCGTTTCCGCGCAAGCGGAGGCGGACAGCGCCCGGGACGCGTTAAAGAGCCTTGAGGACCAACTTGAGACCACGCTGATGCAAAAAGAAACCGCGCTTTCCGGCCTTCCCATGGCGGAGGAAAACGTAAGGCTCGCCCGGGCGCAGTACGACGCCCTTAAAAACCGCTTAAACGACCCGACCTCGCTAAATCAGATCGCGGCGCAGGAAGTTTCCGTGGAACAGGCGCGTCAGCGTATCGCGAAAATCCAAGAAGATATAGACGACTTCAAAGAGGCGGAGTACGCGCCGGTTTCCGGCACGGTGCTCACCCTCGACGCCTCCGCCGGCGACATGGCATCGTCGGGCCGTATGCTGATGGAAATCGCCGACACCACGGAAGACAACTTGGTAATCCGCATAAACGTACCCGAAGGCGACGCGGGCAGCCTGGCGGAAGGGCAGACGGCGGAAATCGAAGGCGCGGCGTTTGGCAGGGAGGTCTACAGCGGGCGCGTGAGCAGAATCTATCCGCTGGCGGAGCAGAAGCAGCTCGGCAATTCCCTGGAGACGGTGCTGACTGTGGAAATTGAACCGAATACGGAAATGCGCCTGCGGGCGGGGTATTCCATCGAAGCGACCATTGTCACCCACGTAGCGGAGGACGCGACGGTCGTTTCGCTCATGTCCACCCTGACCGAAACCGACGGCACGTACTTTGTGTACCTCATGAAAGACGACTATTCCGTGGAAAAGCGCCCGGTCACCCTCGGGGAGTACGCGGGCGTTTACGTACAGGTAGACGGCGTCGCCGAAACCGACCGCGTCATCCTCAACCCGCCCGCCGCTTTAAGGGAAGGCGCCTACGTCAAACCGCTCAATTTCGGTGCGGCCCCATGATTATCCAGATAGAAAATCTCACCAAAATCTACCGCAGCGGCTCGTTGGAAGTGACCGCGCTGCGGGGGGTCAGCCTGTCCGTGGAGGTGGGCGAGTTTGTTGCCATCATGGGGCAAAGCGGGTCGGGCAAGTCTACGCTCATGAACATCATCGGCTGTCTCGACAGCCTTACCGACGGGAAATACATTCTCGACAACGAGGACGTTTCCCGCATAACCGGAAAAAAACTCGCCGCCATACGCAACCGCAAGCTCGGCTTCGTATTCCAGTCCTACAATCTCCTTCCCCGGTTAAACGCCCTGCAAAATGTGGAGCTTCCGATGATATACGCCGGAACAAGCCGACGCAAGCGCCGTCACGCCGCTTTGGAAGCGTTGGAGCGCGTGGGCCTTTCCGACCGGCTGAAGCACAAGCCGGCGGAACTTTCCGGCGGGCAGAAACAGCGCGTCGCCATCGCCCGGGCGTTGGTCAACCACCCTGCCCTGCTCCTCGCCGACGAGCCCACCGGCAACCTGGACAGCGCTTCCGGGGAAGAAATCATGGCGATTTTCCAAAGCTTGAACCGGGACGGTTCCACCATCGTCATGGTCACCCACGAACCGGATATCGCCCGGCACACCAACCGGGTGGTTTCCTTCCGGGACGGGCGCATCGTAAACGACGAACGGGTGGCGGAGCCCCTTGCCGCGCAAATCCCGCCAACGGACGAAGGGGGCGGCAACCCGTGAGCGTACTGGAAAGTATCGCGTCGGCAATCAGTTCCGTCATGGCGAACAAAATGCGTTCCGTCCTTACCATGCTCGGGATTATCATCGGCATCGCGGCGGTTATTATGATTACTTCCATCGGGCAGGGTTTTCAGAACTCGCTGAACAGCTCCTTTGAAAGCCTCGGCATGGCGGGGTTGGAGATTTCCGTAAGAAGCGACGGGGAAATACGGGAAGCCGACCTGCTTACCATGGAGGACGTGGAACTCATCAGGCAGCACCCCGACGTGGTAAGCGCCGCGCCGCTTAACGCCCTAAACGGCCAGATACGGCTAAAGAACCCCACGGAAACTTCCAACGCGGTGTTTATGGGCAGCACCGAGGCTTACCGCGACGTGCAGGCGCTTGACGTAAGGTACGGGCGCTTCCTCGCGGAGTTGGATGTTACGAACGAAAGCCCCGTTATTGTCATCGACACCAACCTCGCCCGGGAAATTTTCGGCAGAAGCGACGTGGTGGGCGAGACGATACATGCTTCCCTGTGGTTCGGCTCCGCCGAGCTGACGGTTATCGGCGTGTACCGTTCCGAAGACTTCGGGATGGCGATGTTCGAAATGCCCTACATCGTATACCTGCCGGTAACCACCTTGATGAAACTGGGCGGCTCGGAATACGTGGACTATATTTACGCCAGCGGTTCGGACAGGGAGCGGCTCGACCTGACCGCCGCCGAAATCGCGAAGCTGCTTTCCCTGAAGCACCGCAACGAGAAAAAATACAATGTTTCCAATATCATGCAGCAGATGGACACCATCAGCGGGGTTCTCGGCTCGGTCACCACCTTTGTGGGGTTGGTGGCGGCGATCTCGTTAATTGTGGGCGGCATCGGCGTAATGAACATTATGTTGGTCACGGTGACGGAACGCACCCGGGAAATCGGCATACGCAAATCCCTCGGGGCGACCGACGGAAATATTCAAATGCAATTTTTGATAGAAGCGGTTATACTAACAGCCATCGGCGGTTTCATAGGCATACTGCTCGGGTATTTCGGCGGGTTCGCCATCGGGAATTTTGTGGACTTTACGCCTTCCGTAGACATACCCACCGTCATAATGACCGTAGCGGTATCCAGTGTGATTGGCATCATCTTTGGCGTTTACCCCGCGGGCAAAGCCGCGCGGTTAGACCCTATAGAAGCGCTGAGATATGAATAACGAAGGGATAGACAGCGTTGCATGAGATATTGGCTTAATGACATGGGAGAAGTAGGCGCGGGTAAAACCATCGAAGTCGAATTGGACAGGGCTGCTAATATACGTTTACTGGATTTTGAGAATTTTAAATTATTCAAGCAAGGGCTTCCCCACGAGTTTGTAGGAGGCTTTATACGGTTTACCCCCTACCGTATCGTTACGCCTAAGCAGGCGCATTGGGTTATCGTTGCCGACCTCGGCGGCACGGAGGGCGAGGTGTCGGCGTCCTATAAGATTTACCCCACCGACAGGATTCCAAAGATGAGGGCTACAAGGTTTGAATAACATAATACAAGGAGGCTCTTATGCCAAAGTTCGGGGTAAGTATTTACAGCATCAGCCGTTTGATTGAAAACGGAACGATGACGCCGGTGCAGGGCGTGGAATGGCTGTGCGAAAACGGCGTAGAGGTCATCGAAATTGTGCCCTTCGGCATCGATTTGTTGGCGGACGCTTCGCTTGCGGGGCGGTTGAAAAACGCGGCGGCGAAGTACGGGGTGCCCATCGACAACTATTCCGTCAACGCGGATTTTGTGAAGGAGACGGAGGAAGAATTTAACGCGGAAATCGACCGCGCCAAGAAGCACCTTGACGCGGCGGCGGAGCTCGGCATCAAAACTTTCCGCTGCGACTGCGCGGGGTTCAGGCGGCCCATCGAAATGAACACCATCGAAAATTTCGTTAAGGAACTCCCCGGTATGGCGAGGGCTTACGAGGCGCTTTGCGCATACGCGAAAAAATACAACATCACCATCTTAAACGAGAACCACGGCTTCCACGCCAACGGTTGCGACCGGGTGCGGCTGCTGTTTAAAAACGTGAAGGCGGAAAACTTCGGCCACCAACTCGACGTGGGGAACTACGCCTGCGTAGACGATATTCCCGAGATAGCGACGAAAAAAATGCTGCCCTTCGCCACCACCGTACATATGAAAGACTTTTACATACGCCAAAACGACCCCGGCGACGCGACGCAGTTCGACTGCTCGGGCTCGTGGTTCCGCTCCACCGGAGGGCGCTACCTGCGCGGCTCCATACTGGGGCAGGGCGATATGAATATTCCGGAAATACTCAAGGTAATCAAGGCCACCGGCTATGACGGGAATTTCTTTATCGAATTTGAGGGCATGGAAGACTGCCTTTACGGAACGAAGGTCAGCTTGGATAATCTGAAAAGGATTTACAAGGAAGCGTAGCGGGTGTACTGATTTGTTTTCGATACTGTTTATCATTCTTTCGGTGGTGCTCGGTTGGGCGGCGGTGGATTTTTTTCTCCCTGCGGTTCGAATC
>JAISWA010000089.1 GCA_031271275.1 Clostridiales bacterium
CCGTTTTCGTCAAGCTGCATGATGATCCCGTAAGCGCCGATGTTGTGGCGGATTTGCGGCGTCATGTACGCGTCGTAAAGGAAGGTGGAAGCGGGCTGCAATTTGCCGCTGTCTTCCAGACCGATATCCTCCAACGGCGCGTAAAGCAGGTTGTACTGCACGGTGCTGTCTATAACCAACGCTTCACTGTTTTGGGCAAGCAGTTCCGGTTTAAAGGCGTCGTCCCCGTAGCCCTCCGGCATATCGCCAAGAGGTTTAAGCCCCTCGAACACGGCGTCGATGTTTTCTTCAAAGGCACGGATGCCTTCGGCGTTCCCGGCGAACAGCGCGGTGATGTTATCGCGCACCGCCACCCTGTCCACCGCGTCCGCCAACTTTTGACGGAAAGCTTCCGGGTCTGCTTCCAACGCGGTTTCGGCTTCGATTAAGAACTGATAATACTCAATGCCGCCCATATAAGCGGCGTAGGCGTAAGCTTCGTCGTGCGCCGCCATCGCGCGGGTGTACTGGTAAGTGTACGGCGACTGGTTTATTTCGTTGCGCATAAGCGTCTTTAAACGGCTGACCACGCTTTTAACCGTATCGGTGTCCGACGTGTCGCTGTTAAACACCAGTTCCTTCACCAGGTCCACGCCGGTCGGGTATTCGCTGTTCAGGCTCATCCACTGTACCGACAGGACGGGCGCGTAGCCGTCTTTTTTGTCGAGCACCGTCGCGCTTGCGCTGAAACCGTTCAGATAGCGGGTCATTAAGGTGCTGATTTCGCTCAGGGAATGGTTTGAAGTGCCCAACGAGCCTATTAAATCGGTGTACAGTCTTAAATAATGGATTTCGTCCTTCGCAAGGGCGGAAATGTCAAAATTAAGCATGGTGCTTCCGATATCCGCCACGTCCGCTTCGGCGGTCATATAACGCACGCCTTCGCCGTCCCGTTCGTTTATCCCATAGGAGGGGGCTTCTTCCGGCAAATTGTCCACGCCGATGACCTGGAATTTTTCCACCAGTTCTTCCGGGGCTTCTTCCATGCTCCACGCGGCGAGGGAAGCGGTTTCTTCCACCATCGCGGCGATTTCGTCCTCGCTCATGGCTTCTTTAAGCGCGGCAAGTTCGGCGGCAAGCTCCGCGTCTTTGGCTTCCGTAAGGCCGGCTTCGGGGGAAGTCGTTACCAACGCCTTATGGGGGTTGTTCAACACATATTTTTGAAGCAGTTCTTCCATATACCCGTCGCCGAGTTTGGCTTCAATGGAATCAAGGGCCTCCAGGTATTCGTTGTAAAAGTCCAACCCGCCGCCCAGGCTCCAAAACAGCGAGGTGGACGTGGAAAGGTTGACGCCGAGGTTCGGCGACTCGGGTATGGTCAGGTTGCTGAAACGGTCGGCGGCCAGCAGCGCTTCCACAATATTTTGAGCCACCCCGTCTTCGGCGATTTGCGCGAGGGCGGTATCCACCGCGCTTTTAAAGGCTTCCGCGTCGCCCGGGTCAAGCCCGTCGCCCTGGAAGGTGAAAAAGGACACCGGCGCGGCGGATAGATTCAACATGGAAAAAACATTGGAGCCGGGGAATTTTTCCCGCATGTCCGTAATCAGCGGGGAAGCTTCATGGGTCAAAGCGAGCATTAAAAATTGCAGGCCGATATTGTCTTCCAGGGTCGCGCCGTTGGCAGCGCCGGAATAGCTGATGATAGACGCGCCTTCGGTTTGGGAGCCCGCCTCCACCGGGAAGCGGTAGACTTCCGTGACCGGTTCGGTCAGCGGGTCGATAACGCCCGTTTCCACCGCAACCTCGGACTTTTCAAATTCGCTGAAATAGCCGTCCACCAAAGACAAAAAGGCTTCGCAGTCCAAATCGCCGTAGAGCGTGACGAGGGCGTTGGAGGGATGATAATAAGCCGTGTGGAAATCCTTTAAATCCTGCCAGGTCATATCGAGGATGGCGTCCGGGTCACCGCCGTTTACGTTGGCGATAACGCTTCCGGGAAACAGCGCCTTAATCGCGTTGTAATAAGCCGCCGCCTCAATGGTTTGGTTGCCCTTCATTTCATTGTAAACGGTGCCGGACACCGTAACGGGGGAGTCCGCGTCGGCAAGCTCATACCGCCACGCCTCCCGCCGGTACAGGCGTTCCTCGTCATAAATCATGGGATGAAACACGCCGTCCAAATAATAATCCGCGATAACGAGCAGCTGTTCCGGGGAAAGGGACGCCAACGGGTAGGTGGTCATCGTGTCATAGGTCATGGCGTTGACAAAGGTGTTGTAGGTACGGTTCGCCAACGGGAAGAACAGGTTCTGGGACGGATATTTTTCCGAACCCGAAATGGTGATGTGCTCAAACACATGGGGTACGCCTTTGCTGTCGAGCTTGGGCGTCTTAAACGCGATGTTAAACGAGCGCTCTATATCTTCCGAGGCGATGTAGAGCACCTGCCCCCCGGTTTTATTATGCTCGAACAATACCGTCTCCGCGCCGACCAAATTAAAATTGCCCCGGTTGGTTACGGTAAAACCGCCGACTTCGTCCCCGACGGCCGGCAGCCCGGCGACTTCGGCGGCGCGCGCGCTTACGGGGGTGTGCAAGGCAATGACCAGTGCCAAGCAGAATGTTAATACTTTTTTCAAGATGCTTCCTCCTTAGAAATAAAATGCTTTCCCATAGTATCAATAAATTAAGCGCCGCGCAAAAAAAAATCGTTGACACCTCCTACGCCGTGTAGTAATGTCTGACTGCGACATATTGTAGGAACGGAGGGGCGGGAATGAAGCGAGAGGCGGCGGCGCTAAGCAAATTGTCCGGGGCGGAGTTGGAAATCATGCGGAAGGTATGGGAACTGTCCGAGCCTGTGACCGTTTCGCGAATGCTCGAGATATTTTTCGAAAGCCGGAAGTGGAAAACGTCCACCCTTTCCACCCTGCTCGACCGGCTTATTGAAAAAGGCTTTCTGACTAAAACGTTAAAGGGCAAGGTCAATTTTTACGCGCCCTTGCTTACCGAGGACGATTATAAGGAACGCGAGACGCAGGCGTTCCTGTCGTCCGTCCACAACGGAAGCGTCAAAAGTTTTATCGCGGCGTTGGCGGACGGCGGCATTTCGCCGGAAGAAGTAAGGGAACTCCGCGCGTGGTTCCAAGAGAAATCCGGTGAGCGGTGATGAAATTTTTATTGGAGTTATGCACGGCTTCCGCCGTGGGTTCCGTGCTTTGGCTCGCGCTTTTATTACTGTGCCCGCTTACGCGGAAAATATTTTCCTCCACATGGCATTATTACGCGGGGCTGATACCCGCCGTATTTTTGTTAAACGGCGGCAGGCTTTTCGCGCGGGTGTTTTCGGCGCTTATTTGCCTTATCCCCCAACCGGCGGCGGAAAGCGCAATCCCCGTCCCCCGGCAAATCATCCCCCCGAAAAGTTTCATCCCCTTCGAAAACGCGTCAGAAACAGTGGCGCGGTGGACGGAACAAGCGGCGCAAGCCGCGCGGCAGACGGAACCCGCGTGGGAAGCACTCGCGCCGCATCTGCAGGCGGCATGGGCGGTTGGCGCGGTGCTGTTTCTTTTGCGCGGGACAATCCCCTACCTGCGTTTCCGCCGGGCAGTGCTGCGGGACAGTGAAGAATTCACGGTTTACGAAAACCGCCTGCCCGTGGTAAAAAGCCGGCGCGTTCTGGTTCCCGCGCTGCTCGGCGTGCTGAAACCCGTGATCGTCCTTCCCGAGCGGGATTACGGCGAGCGGGAACTTGCCCTGATTCTTGCCCACGAAAGCGCCCATTGGAAGCGGGGCGACCTGCTCGTCAAATTCTTGCTGCTGTGCCTTAACGGGTTGCATTGGTTTAATCCCTTTGTGTACGCGTTGCGAAGGGCTGCGGCTCAAAATGCCGAAAGCGCGTGCGACGAGGCTGTTTTACGAAATTTAGACAGCGCCGGGCGGCGGTTTTACGGAGAGGTCGTTCTTTCCGCGTTGGAATGCGCCGCGCCCCGGCACGCCGTTTTGTGCGCCGGCTTGTCGTCCGGCGGCAAAAGCGTAAAAAGAAGGCTGACCGCCATGATGAAGTTTAAAAAGGTGAGCCGTCTCGCGGCGGCGTTTTCCCTATTCGCCGCCATTGCGGTTTTTGCCGGGGGCGGGGCGCTCGCCTACGGGGCGCGGCAAGGGGAAGCCCTTACGGGCTATACGACGGAACTCGCCGGCGGCACACTTTGGCCCGGGAATATTCCGGCGGAGGAAGCCGCCGCCATTGCGGAAAAAGTTTTTTCAGAGGTATTTAACATAGACTCCGCCGGGCTTACGTATACCCTGCAAAACGTCCGCCACGAAAATAAAGCCCACACGCCCACCGGTAAGTATTTATGGAAAATTTCGACGGACATACCGGACGGCGGCGACGCGTCCTACCGTTACGAGGTCTTTCTGGACGGGCTGACGGGTAAGCTTTGGCTGGCTGACCGGAACTATCTATGGGGCGGAAGCAATGAAACCCACCCCCGCAACGGGCTTACCAAAATGGAGTCGAATTTTCAGGGGCTAAAGAACGCGAACCCGGGGCAGGCCCCGTCGGAAGATTCGTCAGGTTCCTTCCTCTTTAGCAAGAACGATGCCGCAATTTTACAATTTAACGTTAACGGCGGGGACGGCGAACAGGCGTCGGTTTCCCTTCTGCTTAACCCTTACGCCGGGGACTATGAATTGGTGCGGATAAAGAATCGGGACTTCCCCTACTCGGAATACGACCATTATTAAACATACGCAGGCTTCGCCCGTCAACGCTCAACTGTCGGGAAGCTCGCAAAAAAGACGACAAACGCAGATATTAGACAGGCTCTAAGGGGGTGCGCAGTGAAAAGCAGGAAACATGCGGTTCCCGTATTCCTTTTACTCACGCTATCGTTATTGTTTTCATGCGGCAAAAAGGAGGAGGAGCAAGCATCCGCCGATATGGCGACGCCCCTCTCTATCCTCGCGCCGGATGCCTATAAAACAGCCATTGAAAGAGTAAAGTCAAAAATGAAAGGCGCGGAATTAAGCGTCACCGCCTATCCGGCGGAGGAAAGGGAATCTGTCCACACCCGTATGCAAATAGCGTACATGGCGGGTGAAGGGTACGACGTTTTTTTCCTGGACGGCCAACCCGTGTGGAATTACGCGCAGGGGGGATATCTGGCGGATTTCTATGAAATTATTGAGGAGGATGCCGGAACGGATATAGACGATTTTTACACCAATGTGCTAAAGGCGTTTGAATACAACGGCAAGCTGTATATGTTCCCGTTAAGCTTCGGGTTTGATTACATCGGCATTAACGCAAAGCTGCCCGGGGAATATATCGAAAGGTTCTCGCGGTATGAAACCATCAGCAACCGTGAGGTTCTGCGCATTTACAATGATTTGCGAAACGAGTACGCGGAGGATTTTAAAAGTCTTTCCCTGAGTAACGCGGAGTACCTGAACGAGCCCTATTCCGCCATCGACCACGCGTTGGTCAATTATATTGATATGGATAACCAATCTGCAAATATCAATGACCGCCGCTTCCTTGAGACACTGGGAGAGGTAAAGCAAAAGTATGACGAGATGAACTTGTTTGCCCGGGATCGGTACCTGGTGACGATTCCGATAGCAAGCAGAAAGGAACTCAGCGCGTATTCAAGCGCGTACATTTTTCTGGTGGACGCTTTGTATTTAAACCCCGTCAACGCCTTATTCTCACCGAAAGACCCGCGTTTTGTACACTATATCCCCATCGCGGACGAGGAGGGCAGGCTGATGA
>JAISWA010000143.1 GCA_031271275.1 Clostridiales bacterium
CATTAAAGATTATTATTTGATTGAAAAAGATATCGATATTAACACCCTTACGCTGCAGCGGGAAGAAGTGCAGCGGGTCAGGTGGGCGGACAAGGAAGAAATATGGACGATGATTGACAAGGGTGAGTTTGTACCCTATTACAAAAGCCTGATCGCGTTGTGTTTTGAGATGAAGGGGACACGCTGAACCCCCGTTGTTCCGTATTTTTTATCAGCGCAGCAACTTTTGCAAGAAGCTATTTCCAATTTCATCAAGCCACGTTTTTTCATCAATTCCGCACCTTTATCAGGAGGTCCTCCTTTGCCAAAACAAAAATCCCCTTCCCCCCCGTCGTCGGAAAATTTCATCATCGAGCAGCCCATCACGAGCACCCTTGAACTCAACTTCATGCCCTACGCCATGAGCGTGATACTGTCCCGGGCGATTCCCGAAATAGACGGCTTTAAGCCCGCCCACCGGAAGCTGCTGTACACCATGTACAAAATGGGCTTGCTCACCGGCGGGCGCATAAAATCCGCGGACGTGGTGGGTCAGACCATGCGGCTCAACCCCCACGGCGACGCGGCGATTTATGAAACGCTTGTGCGCCTTACCCGGGGCAACGACGCGCTGCTGCACCCCTTTGTGGATTCCAAGGGCAATTTCGGCAAGCAGTATTCCCGGGACATGGCATACGCCGCCAGCCGGTACACCGAAGTCAAGCTCGATGAAATCTGCCGGGAAATTTTCAGGGACATCGACAAGAACGTCGTGGACATGGCGGAAAACTACAACAACACCCTGTTGGAACCGACGCTTCTGCCTACGGCATTCCCCAATTTACTGGTGACGGTCAATCAGGGTATCGCCGTGGGCATGGCAAGCTCCGTTTGCAGCTTCAACCTGCGGGAAGTCTGCCAGACCGCCATCGCGTGGCTCAAAAACCCCCATCACGATATTTTTAAAACACTGCCCGCGCCGGATTTATCCACCGGCGGGGAATTGATTTTTAACGCGCAGGAAATGGAAGGGATTTACGCCACGGGCAGGGGCTCGTTTAAGCTGCGCGCCCGGTGGCGGTACGACAAAAAACAAAGCTGCATCGAAATTTTCGAAATCCCCTACACCACCACGGCGGAGGCGATTATCGACCGTATCGTGGCGTTGGTTAAAGCGGGGAAACTGCGGGATATCAACGACGTGCGGGACGAGACGGACTTGAAGGGCTTAAAAATCGCCGTGGACATCAAAAAAAGCGCCGACGCGGAAACGGTCATGCAGCGGTTGTTCAACCTGACCCCCCTGTGCGAAGCTTTCAACTGTAATTTCAATTTTCTGGTGGACGAACGCCCCCGCGTCATGGGTATCGCGGAAATACTGCGGGAATGGACGCACTTCCGTATGGGCTGCATACGGCGGCAGCTATCGCACGATATTGAAAGGAAAACGGAAAAGCTGCACTTATTGGACGGGCTTGCGCAAATCCTGCTCGACATCGACAAGGCGATACGCATCATCCGGAATACGGAAGCGGAAAGCGACGTACTCCCCAACTTGATGAAGGCGTTTAAAATATCCGAAGCCCAGGCGGAGTTTATCGCGGAAATAAAACTGCGTAACCTGAACCGGGAATATTTGCTTAACCGCGTCAACGAGCGGGACGAATTGAAAAATGAGATCGCAAGCCTTAGGGAAACGTTGGAAAGCGACGAAAACATAAAAGCCCTGATATGTTCGCAGTTGAAAGAAATCGCCAGGAAATACGGGGCGGACAGGCGCACGCAAATTATATACGGGCAGAGCGCCCCCGCCGCCCCGCCGGAGGAACTGGTTGACGACTACAACGTGAAATTATTTTTGTCGGAACACGGGTATTTCAAGAAAATTTCCTTGGTGTCCCTGCGCTCCTCGTCGGCGCTGTATATGAAGGACGACGACAAAATAGTTCAGGAACTGGAAACCAATAACCGCTCGGAAATTTTGTTTTTCTCGGACAAATGCGCGGTGTACAAAACCAGGGTCTATGATTTGCCCGACGGGAAAGCTTCCGGGTTGGGGGAATTTTTGCCCAATCTGTTGGGTACGGAGGAAAACGAGCGCATTATTTACATGGTGCTTGCCAACGATTACAAAGGCTTTATGGTCTTCGCCTTCGACAACGGCAAAGTCGCGAAAGTCGCCTTCGAAGGCTACGCGACCAAGACCAACCGCAAGAAGCTGATCAACGCGTACTCCGACAGAGCCGCGCTGATTTCCGTCAACTGGATACCCGACGACCGCGATTTTTTCCTTACCCGCGGCACCGACAAGGCGATGGTGATGAACACTTCGCTAATCAACGTCAACGCCTCGAAAAATTCCTCGGGGGTACAGGTGTTTACCCTGCGGAGAAATACCGCGCTGACCCTGTGCCAACCGGTGACGGAGGCGGACAGCCTTTCGCCGGAGGACGCGGAATATTTCCGCGTGGACAAGATACCTTCCACGGGGCATTTCAGGGCGGAAAAGATGAAGCTATGACGGCAGCAGCGTCCCCTTAACCACGCCCGCGTCCGAAACGCTCAGCAGCCCGTACCCGGGCCGCTCCCCCGGGTTGGGGCGGGTCAAGCTTCCCGGGTTCATAAAAAGAATGGGCCCCATCTCAAACAGCGCTTGCTTGTGCGTATGCCCGTACAAGCAGGCGCTGACTTCTTTTTCCTGCGCGTAATAAACAAGCCGGTTTGTGGACAGCTTTACGCCAAACCGGTCCCCGTGGAGCAATAAAATCTTCGCGCCGCTGACCGTCAGCGTTTTTTCTTTCTCCTCGCCGGTACCCAAGTCGCAGTTGCCCCCTACGGCGTGCATTTCAAACTGCGGGTACTCGCTTTGGAAGCGCAGCAGGTCGGAGGCGTGGTCGCCGAGATGGATAACGGTCGTTATCTGGTTTTTATAAGTTTCCAGTAAGCTTTTAAGGGGCGCGGTGTCCCGGTGGGTATCGCTTACGATTAAAATATTCATGCAAACCTCGCACTAAGTTTCCGCTCATTAAACTCGCGCAGCATCGCCCTTATCGCCCTTCCCCGGTGGCTGATTTCGTTTTTTTCTTCCCGGGGCAGTTCCGCAAGGGTTACGCCGCGTTCCGGCAGCAGAAAAACGGGGTCGTACCCGAAGCCGCTTTCCCCGCGCGGCTCGCGGGAAATCGCGCCTTCCACCACGCCTTCGGCGGTCAGGGTTTTATCCGGCAACACGCAGGCTATGGCGCACACAAAGCGCGCGGCGCGTTTTTCGTCCGGCACGTCTCTTAATTTTTCCAAAATGATTCGGTTTTTTTCCGTATACGGCGTGTTTGCGCCAAGATAACGCGCGGAATATATCCCCGGCTCGCCGTTTAACGCGTCGATTACAAGGCCGGAATCGTCCGCGAACACCGCCAAAAAGCCGCGCGTTTTCAGCCGCGCGGCCCAATATTCCGCCTTGAGCAAGGCGTTTTCCATAAAAGTTGCGCCTGTTTCCTCCGGCTCGGGTATGTTGGCGCAGCTTTCCGGCAGGCCGGTCGCTTTTAAACCGCAGTTGCCGAACAATTGCGCCGCTTCCCGTATTTTACCGGGGTTGCGCGTAGCGAAAATAAAATCCATTAAAATGTCGGTTCAATCAGCCCGTACTCGCCGTCGTTGCGCTTATACACCACGTTGACTTCGTCGTTCTTCCCGTTGCGGAACACATAGAAATTATGCCCGAGCATTTCCATTTCCATGACCGCCTCATGGGCGTCCATGGGCTTGAGCGCGAAACGCTTGGTCTTGTTGATGACGATTTCGCCCTCCCCTTCCTGCGCCGCCGCCGGCTCGGAAATAAACGACAGTTCCTCCCGCGTGGCGGTGTTGCGGCGGGAACGCTCCCGTAAACGGCTTTTGTATTTGATAATCTGTTTTTCCAGTATATCCACGACGGAATCCAAACAGGACGCTACGTCCTCCGCCGTGACTTCCGCGCGCAAAATGCGTTTGTGCAGCGGTATCGAGACCTCCGCCTTGGTGTCGCGTTTGCTTGCGGTAAAGGTGACCGCCGCTTCCACTTCTGTCTTGGTGGGTAACAATTTCTCGATACGGTCAAGCTTGTTTTTGGTTTTTTCCTTTATGGCTTCCGTGACGTTCATGTTCTTGCCTGTGAATACGTAACGCATAGTCATTCTCCTTCCGTCGTTAGGGGTAAAGGAAGTATAACGGCACGTCCTTCGGTTGTCTATATGCTTATAAAATGAATGCAAAGAACCAGAGAACGGAGTTTGACGTGGGCACCCCCTTGCGTTCGCTTTAATGATGTGTTATATTCTCATAACATCGCGGAGTGGAGCAGTTCGGTAGCTCGTCGGGCTCATAACCCGAAGGTCGTAGGTTCAAATCCTGCCTCCGCAATAAATTTCACCTAAGACGGATTTTAGCGTACTGGTAATGCTAAAGTCCGTTTTTGATTTTACGTCTATACTGTGCCCTTCCTAATGGACG
>JAISWA010000148.1 GCA_031271275.1 Clostridiales bacterium
CGTTCAAAGAAGTCTTACATAGACAAACGGTTCTGTAATATCGAGAATTCCCCTCTTAAGATGAAAAAAAGCGGATAATCCCCCTTATCCGCTTTTTTTCGTGCAAAAAACATTTTTACGCTATACCTTCGGTTAAAAGATACGTACCACCTGCGCGGAGGAACGGTCCCTTGCCAACTGATATTCAGCGCCGGCCTTATAGGCTTCCGCATCAATGGTTAAATCCGTCGCCACCCATTTACCGTCGATTAAAACCTCGTTCCATGCGTGAAATGTCCCCGGCAGTTCCGGAATATAACCCTGTACCATCCTCGTTGGGATACCCTGACTGCGGAGCGCCCCGCCAAACACCGCCGAGTAACCGTAGCAGATTCCTTTTTTCTCACTGTAAACGGTGTCTATGACAGGGACATACCCGGCGGCTTGACCGGCGCCGACTTTTGCGGCTAACTCCACGTCGTAGGAAAATGTCGTGACAATGTCGTTGTATACCGCGGTGGCTTGGTCAATGGGCGTGGTTTGACCCGCCATCAAGTTCTTTAAAGCGGGTATCGCCGTGGTGCTCGCCGCGTAATTTATCTGTTGAATAGAAACGGTATACAAAGCGTTTTCGTCAATAGCGGGCACACTTAATTCGGTAATCGCGCCGGACGAAACCGGTCTATACTGATTGCCCCCGGCGCCTTCAAAGAGCATAATCTTATAATCTCCCGCTCCGAATATAAGCGGTATGGTAACTGTTTCGGAGGCAGGCGGGAAATTATAACTTTCGCTGCCTTTTTCCACCTGCACCCTTAACGGTAACCCTTCAACGCCTGTAAACGTCGCCGTTACATAGCCTTTATCCGCGGTGCTTGTGTCAACCGTCGCCTCACCGGCAAACACCGCCGTATGAAGCAGTACCGTCAGCAAACCCGCGAGAAAAACCGTACTTAATAATTTTTTCATAGCATCTCCACCCTTACGATAAAGATATTAAAAACCAAAATCAAAAGTTCCGTCCCAAATGTTCATCGGTTCCGCCACTTCCTCGACCATCTGGAACTCGTACCAGTCCTGTATGGCGTACCGCTTCCCGCCCGGCCACTGGGCGGTTTCGCCTGCCGCGTCAACGCTTACCGGCGGTTCCGCCCACATGTTGACCTCAAGTCCGCAGTTTTCGTTTCCGTCCCTTTCAGACATTACCGTAAAATAAATATTAAGGCTGCTGACGACATTCCCGCTGCTCATAGTATAGAGATTAATAATTGGTTGGTCAATTGTCAGTTCTGTTAAATATTTATTAGAATAGTGCAGGTAAACCCGGTTGAAAACTTGACCGGGGTTTTCGCTTATTAAAGCGCTGTCCGCCCGCAAATCCTCCGGAAGCTCCGTGTCGTTTTCCCAATCGCGCATGTACCGCCAGGCTTTGGCTTCCGCCCGCGCGAGGCACAAATCGATTTTCGCGAGATATTCCTCGCCCGCGGCGTCAAGGTCGTAATACATGGCGTTCCAGTTAAGCGCGCGTTGGGACAGCTTATAGTTGGCGTTTGCCGCCGCGATGGCGAACGCCCCAAGCGTAACCAGCACAAGCATCATAAATACCACGAGCACGGAAGCCGCGCCCGCATCCTTTTTGTTTTTCACCCCGCTCACGGCTCCACCTCCTTCGCGCTTACGGGGAAGTATTTCTCGGCGCGTAACGAGGACAGCGTTTTATGCTCGATGGACGCTTTTAAATCCCTTGCCCCGACGAGTATTTCATACAGCCCCTGCGTTTCCCCGCCGTTCTTTTCGATTATTTCCGCGGAGAGAATAAACTGGCGCTCCGAATCGTTTTCCGCGACGCCGTTCCAATCCTTGTCAAAATACTGCTCGTACTTAACGCCGCCTTCAAAGAAAGTCCAAACGGCTGTCTCCGCTGTTTCCGGCGTGGGCAAACCGTTCCGGCTTTTAATGCGCTCAATCTCTGAAATAACGTACCCGAGCGCGATATCGGCATCCTTCGCGCGGCGGTTCAACGTGGACGACGACATAAACATCTGCAGCAGGAAAATACTGATCATGGAAAGCGCGGCGATGGAAAGCACCACCTCAAGCAGCGTAAAGCCTTTGTTTTCATTTTTTATCAGAAGAACCACCCCCCGGTATAAGTGCTGCGCAGATAGATCGTGGACGACAGGTTTTGCTCTGCCTCGCCGTAAAGATAGTTCACCGTGTTGACGATGGAACCGTCATCGTTAAGCACGGGCTCAAACCCTTCAATGTCCACGATATGAAAACTCAGTTCCTCCGTCGGCGGCGAGCCGGGGTCGGTCAGGCATTCGTACAGTCGCCCGTTAAGGCAGTAAATCCACGTGTCATACTCGTAATCAAAGGTGCGCGTGCGGATGACGATGGCGTTCTGCCCGGTCAATTCCAAAGGCTCCACAAATATCTTCCCGCCGGAATCGTTCTGCCGCAGCCGTACATTGATGTACGAAAGGGCGATGCGCGCGTCCGTCTGCGCGTCCTTTTGGCGTACCACGCGCTCCTGCGTGTCCGCGCCGGAAATGATCATCGTATAAATCGTCACGCCGAACAGGGCGAGCAGCAGCATGACCATGACCAGTTCGACCAACATTGCCCCCGCTTTATCTTTGCGGCCCAAGCGCTTCCCCCCGCTCATTTAAGCAGCACCATCACCGTGGGTTTTAAGTTCCCGCCGGAGTATTCGTAGTGGTAAATATATTTGTCGTCGTCGAAGATGACGCCGTAATCCGCCACGTGGGCGATGTCGGTGGGGTAGCTGCCTTCAAGCGCGTAACACTGCACCAACGCCTTGTCGATGATGCGCGCGATACTCTCCACGTTCCTGCCTTCGCTGCCGTCGCCAAACTGCATCATCCCGTACATGAGGTACATGAAAACGAATCCGATTACCAGAATAAAAAAAATCCGGCCGCTCTTCATGGTAGCCCCTCCTCACCCTATGGCGTTCATTACCGTAATCATGGGGAGCACGACCGAAAGCAGAATAACGCCTACAATCAACGAAAGTATAATGATAAGCGCGGGTTCCAACATGGCGGTGAAACGTTCCAACGCGTCGTCCACCTCGTCGTCGAAAACCGAAGCCGCTTTCTCGAGCATTTCGTCAAGGTGCCCCGTTTTTTCCCCGATACTGAACATCTTCAGGAACAGCACCGGGAACACGCCGATATCCTGCAGCGCGCCGGTAATTTCTTCGCGCACGGTCGCTTTTTCCACGGCTTTGGTCAATTTCTCCTCCAGGAAACGGTTGTCCATGAGCACGGTGATATCCTGCAACGCGTTTAAGAGCTGCACGCCGCTCCGGAAAAGTATCGCGAGGCTGCGGGCGAAGCGGGAGGTGATAATCCGGCTTGAAATAAAACGGTATACCGGAATGCGAAATTTAAGCCGGTCGAAAAGCACGCGCCCCTTTTCGCTGCGGACATATAAAAATATACCGACGGCAGCCGCGATTATCACGAGAAGGATAATCCACCCGTAACCGGCGAGGAAGGAACCCGCCCCCAGTATCGCCGACGTAGCCGAGGGCATTTCCGCGCCCATTGAGTCGAGTATGTCGCCGAACATGGGCAGTATCTTTACGATAAGCAGCACAATAATCGCCGCCATCAGCACGGTAAGTATGGCGGGGTAGGTGACGGCGGAGCGGATTTTTTTGCGTATTTTATCCTCTTTGTCAAAGTACGAGGACATGCGGGAGAAGATAGTGTCCAACGTTCCGCTGGTTTCGCCTATTACCACCATGCTGAGCAAATAGGAAGTAAAGATATGGTCGTACATCCCCATGGCTTCCGAAAAGGAAAAGCCCCTGTCCATAAAATCATACACTTCCGTGAGCGTCTGCTTGAGCTGCTTGTTTTCGCTCTGCTCAACCAATACGGACAAACCTTCCATTAAAGTGATTTGGGAATGGAAAAGTACCGACATCTGCTTGCACAGCACCGAAAGCTCTTTCGGAGAGACCGACTTGTACATGCCCTGCTTGTATACGGTAGTGGATGTGAAAATATCGTAATTGACGACGCCTTTTTTATCCAGATATTCCTTCATCTGCGCTTCGGACGAAAAGCTCCTCGCGCCGCACAGGCGCCGTCCGTCCGCGTTAAACCCACGGTACAGTAAAGTCGCCATAACTACCTCCTATGAAGGAACTGATGGAGTAACTGTTGGTCGCTTGCCCTAAGCGTGGCTTCTTCTTTGCTGATAATATTCGCGTTGCACAGCCGCGCCAAATCTTCCTCCATAAGCTGCATCCCCTGGCTCTGCCCGGTCTGCATGATGCTGTTGATTTGGAACTGCTTGCCCTCGCGTATAAGGTTCCGGATGGCGGGGTTGACGAACATGACCTCGCTCGCCATGACCAACCCCGGTTGGTCGATACGCGGCAGCAGCTGTTGGGAAATAATCCCCTCGCATATAGTGGCGAACTGGCTGCGTATCTGGTTCTGCTGCGCGGGGGGTATCGCGTCCATAATGCGGTCTATGCTCTTTGCCGCGCCGACGGTGTGCAGGGTGGATATGACCAGATGGCCCGTTTCCGCGGCGGAAAGCGCAATGGCGATTGTTTCCGGGTCGCGCATTTCACCCACCATAATCACGTCGGGGTCTTCGCGCAGGGCGGAACGCAGCGCTGTGGCGAAGCTCTCCGCGTCCTCCCCCACCTCGCGCTGGGTGACAAGGCTGCGCTTATGCCGGTGCAAATATTCGATGGGGTCCTCAATGGTTATAATATGGTAGTTATAACGTTCGTTGATAATGTTAATCAGGCTCGCCATCGTGGTGGACTTGCCGCTTCCCGTAGCGCCCGTGACCAGAAACAGACCCCGGGATTTGGACGTGAACGACTCCACCACCGCGGGCAGGCCCAAGTCGGAGAACTGCGGTATTTCAAAGGGCAGCATACGTATAGCCACCGCGAAGGAACCGCGTTGGGAGTAAATATTCGCGCGGAAACGCCCCATGCCGGGTTTTGAGAAGGAAAAGTCAATGACTTTTTTATCCTGCAGCACCTTCTTCTTTGCGTCGTTAAGCATGATGTCTATCATGTCGTTAATCATAGCCACGGTGACAAACCCCGGCTCGGGTATTCCCGTTTCGTCAATTTCCGCGAGTTGACCGTTTACGCGTATCAGCGGCTTGCTGCCGGGGCACAGGTGCATGTCGGTGGCCTGCCTGTCATGCGCGTACTGTAAAAACTCGTGCAAATAATCTTTTTCTGGCATTTGGCGTCTCCTTTATTCGTTATTAAATAATATACTTGTCATCCTTGATCTGCGCGGAGTCGAGTTCCTTTTTCTTTTCGGCGTAACCGGGCCTTCCGAACATGGCGTAGGTAGCGTTCTTGCCTTCTTCCACGCCGGGTTGGTCGAACGCGTCGATGTTAAGCAGTTCCCCCGCGAAGGCGGTCGCCACTTCAAAGAAGTAGAGCAACTGCCCCAATGTCTGCGCGGTCACTTTCGGAAGCGTAAGGGTCATATTAAGCCTGCCGGACTTGGTGAGGGCGTATTCCGTCGCGAACTGCTCGGTCTTAATCAAATCGTTATGCGTTACCCCGCCCAAAAAACCGAGGCTCGGCACGTCTTCGTAAAGCTTGGGAATCTTTATGGTCTCGCGGTATTCGTCCACCCCGAGGAACACGACTATCTTATCATACGGCCCTTCCACATAAAGCTGTACCTGCGAATGCTGGTCGGTGACCCCCAACGCCTTTACCGGCGTCTGCCCCACGTTGACCTCCTCGCCGTTAACGTCGTAGCGCTTGCCCAACGACTCCGCCCAAAGTTGGGCGAACCAGTCGCTGATATATTTTAAGGAATCCGCATAGGGAAGCATTACCGTGATGTTTTTGCCCTTCTTCATGCCCGCGTACTGCAGCAGCGCGAACATGAACGCGGGGTTTTGCTTAATGTCGCCGGTTTCGCACATGGCGTCCATTTGCGCCGCGCCTTCAAGCAAGCCCGCGATATCGATTCCGCAGAAAGCGGCGGGAAGCAGGCCCACCGGCGTCAGCTCCGAAAAACGCCCGCCCACGCCGGATGGAATAATAAATATTTTATAACCCTCGGCTTTTGCGATGGTAATCAGGTTTCCCTTAGCGGAGTCCGTGGTGCAGACGATATGCCTGCCCGCGCCTTCCTTGCCGAGGCGTTCCTCCAATATTTCCTTTATAATCATAAACTGGGACATGGTTTCCGAGGTGCTGCCCGATTTGGAAATCACGTTAAACAGGCATTTGGTGATATCCACCGTTTCAAACAGGTATGTAAGCCTTTCCGGGTCCACGTTGTCGGCGATGTAAAGCTTCGGCCAACCGCCGCGTTTCTCCCGTGGGAGCTCGTTGTAATAGGGATGGTTAAGCGCCTGCTGCACCGCCGCCGGCCCCAACGCGGAACCCCCGATACCGAGCACCACAAAGGCGTCGAATTCATCTTTCATTTCGTTGGCGTATTCCGTGATTTCTTTCACGACCTCCGCCTGGTTGTGGGGAAGGTCGCGCCAGTCCATCCCGCCGGATTTGCGCTTTTCCTTCAGCGCTTTTGCCGCGCGCGCCACTTCCGGCGCAAGCGCGTCCAGTTCTTCAGTCGAAAAACCTTCCGCCCCCAACATGCGCCTCATCATGTTATTGTAGTCAATGCGAAGTTTCATAGTGAACCGCCCTCTCTGAGAATTAGTATATTTTTTATTTACGGCAATTCATACAACGTCCCGAACGCATACCCCTGCGCCCGTATGGAATCAATGATATCCGGCAGCGCCTGCGCGTTGGACTCCGAAACCGCGTGCAGCAGGATAATCGCGCCGTTGTGCAGGTTATCCATTACGCGGTTGTAGGCTTCGTCTTTGCCGGGCTGTTTATCCACCAACCAGTCCTCGTAGGCGAAGCTCCAAAAAACCGTTTTGTAGCCGTTTGCCTGCGTCAGCGCCATCGTGCGCGCGCTGTACTCGCCCGCGGGGGGGCGGAAGAAAGGCGCCATCCGGTAACCGGTGACTTCCTGATAATAACGCGCCGTCTCCGTAAGCTCGTACCGGATATCCTCATCGGTTTTATCCGGCATACTCGGGTGCGTGACGGAATGGTTCGCCGCGACATGACCCTCGGCAGCCATCCGCATACAAAGCGCCGGATTGTCCCTGATATAGGTCTGCGTCAGAAAAAACGCCGCAGGGACGTTCTTGTCCCGCAAGGTATCTAAAATCGGGCCGGTGAAGCCGTTCTCATAGCCCTCGTCAAAAGTCAGATATACTATTTTATTTTCAATGTCCCCGAGATAATACCCGCCGTAATCCCGGATATCGAAAACACGCTGGGCGGTGGGCGGTTGGTGCTCGCTGTTCCGGTTATAATACCAACCCATCTTTTCGTTAGAAAGATTTTCAAGCCCCGGAACGGTCTGATATCCCGAGGGGTAGGGGTCTTGAACGGTTGCCGGCAAAGTATTTCCGGACGCAAATTCCGTCTCGCCGGAAGGTTCTTCCGGTTCGAAGGGTTGTATTGTATCGGCAGCGCCGGTCGCGTCGCCGGTGGCTTCCGGTTCGGTTTCCGGGTTGTTTTCTTCCGTCGTTTCTTCTGAAGTTTCTTCCGAAGTTTCTTCCGTAATTCCCTCCGTAGGCGTTTCGGTTGCCGATGGGGTTGGCGTGCCTTCCGTGGGAGTAGGATTTATAGTGCCCGGCTCGAAGTCGGTATCTCGTATGTATTCGTTCCCGTCACCTATGCCCGGCGTACCGGCAATCACTACCGCCGGGGCGGGGCTTTCCTGTGATATTTCGCATGAAACACATAAAAAAAGCAGGGCGGCACACAAAAGTATTTGAAACCATGCGCGCATGTTTGCCCTCCTTCCACTTAATGCGGTTAATATAACACTTTGCACAAGACGCTTCAAGGAAAACCGGTTTGACAGAAAAGCCCCTGTGATTTATTTTTTAAGAAAATCTCGTACAGGAGAGCGTTTTCATGATAAAAATTCACGAAGCAGGCGGATACGCCATCCATAACCGTGCCGTACCCGCGAGCCGCGCCGAAGGTTCGGGCGGGAAATACACCGGCGGTAACGGTATGCCGCTTTCACCCGATACGAGGGCGGAAGCCAAAACACGGACGATTGCCTATAAAATTTTACAAAGCCATCATATAAAAGACGAAAATTCTTCCGCCGGTTCGCTGATCGATTCGCCCCTGCGCCTCCGCTTCGACTGCCTGACTTCCCACGACATCACCTATGTGGGGATTATCCAGACCATCCGCGCCTCGCGGAAAGATTACAGCCGTTTCCCCATGCCCTATGTTTTGTCTAACTGCCACAACAGCCTCTGCGCCGTGGGCGGCACCATTAACGCCGACGACCACGCCTTCGGGCTTTCCGCCGCGCAAAAATACGGCGGGGTGTTCGTGCCGCCGCACCGGGCGGTGAT
>JAISWA010000191.1 GCA_031271275.1 Clostridiales bacterium
CTTCCTTTATTTTTTTTCTGCGGGGCATCTTGTTTCCGGTATTCCATGTACGCGGTCGGGTCGCCTGACTCGGTAAACAGGTTCCAGTATAATTCCTTGCTTGACATGTTTTTCCCCCTATGTGCAGCCATAAAGATTCTTCGCTTCGCTCAGAATGACGGTTTGTTTTTTCGCATGACGGTTTGTTTGCTGATAAATTATATTTTTTCCGCCGCCCGTTTTTGTATGCTGATGAAAAACTGGAAAAGTTCAACCGATATCCTTCGGGTTATACCCAAAATTTTTAAGCAGGAAATCATTGTCGCGCCAGTTTTTCTTGACCTTTACCCACAGTTGCAGGTAAATGCGCGAACCGAGCAGCGCTTCCGCGTCCCGCCGCGCCGCCCCGCCGATTTTTTTAAGCATTTCGCCGTTTTTGCCGATGACGATCGCCTTGTGGGAATCCTTCTCGCAGTAAATATTCGCCTCGATATCCACCATGTCCTGACCCTCGCGCGCGCGCATAAACATAATTTCCACCGCGAGCCCGTGGGGGATTTCCTCTTGAAGATAATTGAGCGCTTTTTCGCGAATCATTTCCGCCACGATGGTTCGCTCCGGTTGGTCGGTCACCATATCATCCGGGAAGTACATGGGCCCCTCCGGCAGCACCGCCTTCACCGCGTCCAGTAAAACCTCGGCGTTGTCCGCCTTAAGGGCGGAAATGGGAACCACGTCCCTAAACGCGTATAAATGGCGGTAACCGTCTATGACTTTTAAAATGGCGGGCTTGTCCACCGTGTCCACCTTGTTTATCACAAGGAAAACCGGGCTGCTCACCCTGCGCAGCCGTTCCAGTATTGCCGCGTCCCCCTCTGGGATTTTTCGCAGGGGCTCCACCATAAACAGCACCGCGTCGGACTCGTTAAGTGCGGTTTCGGCGCTTTTGACCATGTAGTCGCCGAGCTTTGTCCGGGGTTGGTGAATGCCCGGCGTGTCGAGGAACACCATCTGGAATTCGTTTTCCCGGGTGAGGATGCTGCGTATCTGGTTGCGCGTCGTCTGCGGTTTCGCGCTCACAATAGATATTTTCTCACCGATAAAAAGGTTCATCAGCGTTGACTTGCCCACGTTCGGCCGCCCGATAAGCGCGATAAAGCCTGATTTCAATTTATTTCCACCTCGCCGTTTTGTTGGAACATACATATCCATGTTCTGCCCGGCTGTAAGAGCAGCGGCATTCCGTCGCCGCCGTCGTACCACACCGTGGGGCTGTCTTGGTCCTTCTTTTCCCATCTGACTTCGCGGTATGCCCCGCCGTTGATGAGCAGGCCCGTTCCGCTTCCGATGACGCCCACTTCCCGGCGGCCTTCGGTGTCGCCCGGCACTAAGCGCATACTGACGGACTGTATTAAAATATTTTTGACTTGCATGGGAACCCGCCCCAACGCGTCCATATGCGCGCCGCTTTGGTTGTATACCGCGTACAAACCGGTTTCCCCGTCGTAAACAAAGGTGCGCACATAGGAATTGGAAAAAGGCACGCGCACTTCCCTAGCGGAAAAATCCGCCGCGGGCGCTAAGTCGGCGGCGCTTCCGTTGCCGGCGGCTATCTTTTCAGCGTCGTCCGCGTCCTTCGCGCCGCCCCCCCGGGTGTCGAATATAAACCCTAAGTAGGCGTCCTCATAAAGCGTTTCGCGGAAGCCCATCGTCCCGGACGCGGTTTTAATCAGCGCGGCGGAGGTATAGGAGCTGTGCTCCATGGAACGGGTCCTGCCCGCGCGTTCCGCGTCCCAGTCGGGATAGGTCCTGTCCCGCCAGAAGTAAGTACCCTCCAGCGTCAACCCGTCCAACCTGTTGATTCCGAGGTTCCGCAGCCGCGTATAGCCGGAAGGGCTTCCCCCGTGGTGCACAAAAATCGCGTCGTAGTCGGTGGCGATATCCGCGAAATATTCCCGGGCGGAACGTACCGGTCCGATTTTTTCCGCGCCGAAGGACTGGAATATCGCCACAAGCCGCGTGATTTCACCCTCCGCGAGCACCTCGTGTATGATGTCCGCTTGGGATATCCCGCTTTGGGGCAGCGCGGAATTATGGTTGTTTATCACCGCCGCCACGGGCCTGCGGTTGGCGTCTTCCATGGGTATGGGCAACCCGGTGAGGCGGCTCAGCGTCAAGCCCTGCTGCTCCAGTTCCGCGAGGGACAGGGGCCGGTCGGGATAGCCGGGCATGTCGAACGCCGACTCGGTAGGCAAGCCCGCGCGTTCCATTCCAACGGCGGGTTTGTTATAGACGGGAGGGGTATAGACGGGGATATCTTCCTCCACAAAGGCTTCCGCTTCTTTTCTGGAACAGCCCGCTATGCCAAGCAACGTAAAGGCAAGTAAGACTATATATATTTTTCTCATAATCCCTCAAAACCACCGGCTGACGACCGCGACCGCCACCACTGCGGCGACCGCCGCCGCCTGTACCGCCGCAAGCAGCACCGCCGCCGCCGCCGCGTCTTTGGCGATTTTCGCCAAAGGATGGGGCTTGTTCCCGCAGAACAAATCCGTTAACGCCTCTATGGAAGTGTTGATAAGCTCCGTCACAAGCACCGTGAATATGGCGAAAACCACCCACACAAACAAAACGGTTTCCACCTGAAAAACGATACAGCACAATACCGCCGCAATCGCCATCACGATATGTATCTTAAAATTCCGTTCGTGGTTAACCGTATGCCGTATGCCTTCCCACGCGTTGCGGAAGCTTTCGGCAAAACCGCTATTCTTCACGGGTAATCCCCGCCTTGTTCAAAATCTCGGTCTGCAGGCGGATCATTTCCGCTTCACCGGCGGCGTTTTCGTGGTCGTACCCAAGCAGGTGCAGCAAGCCGTGTACCGTAAGGAACGCCAGCTCCCGCAGCAGGGAATGGCCGAGTTCCTCCGCCTGTTCCCGCGCCCTGGAAACGCAGATCAAAATATCCCCCAACACCGCCGGTTCGTCTTCCGGCGTGTCGTCAAAACCTTGCGGCTCGTCTTCCAATTCGGCAAGCGGGAAGGAAAGTACGTCCGTCACCCTATCCACATGGCGGTAGTCCCGGTTGAATTTTTGTATTTCCTCCGCGGACATCAACACCACGCTCAGCTCGCAGGCGGACTTCATTTCGCAGTGGGTAAGCCCGAGTATTACCGCGTTTGTGAGGATATCTTTGAAACGCGGCGGCAGTTCTTCGGTAGTTTCGGGCCATTCGCCTATGGCGGAAAAGCTCAAATCCGTTTCGGGGTTAAAGTAAATGGCAAGGTTCATTACGCTTCGCCTCCGGGGGATTCTTTTGCCGCTTCAATACGGCGCTCCGCGCCGGCGGAACCCGCGCGGCCGGACTTCCCGCCGGTGGCGGAACGCCCGAGCCTCGGCATCTTCCCCGTGTCGAACACGCGCTTTATCTCGGAACGGATGGGCGTTT
>JAISWA010000195.1 GCA_031271275.1 Clostridiales bacterium
CAGGCCCTCCAGTATGTGCGCCCTGGCCTCGGCCCTGTCCAGATCGAACCGCGTGCGGCGCACGATGACGTCCTTCTGGTGCTCCAAATAGTAATAGAGCATCTGCCTGAGGGTGAGCACCTTGGGCTCGCCATCCACCAGCGCCAGCATGATGACGCCGAAGGTATCCTGCATCTGGGTGTGCTTGTACAGCGTGTTGAGCACGATCTGCGCGGTGGCGTCGCGCTTTAGCTCTATGACGATGCGCGTGCCTTCGCGCGCGGATTCGTCGCGCAGATCGGATATGCCGTCCACGCGCTTTTCGTGCACCAGCTCCGCGATCTTCTCCACCAGCTTGGCCTTGTTGACCTGGTAGGGGATTTCCGAAACCAAGATGCGCTCCCGCCCCTGGCCGAACGGCTCTATCGCCGCCGAAGCGCGCAGCACCACCCGGCCCCGGCCCGTCAGGTACGCCTCATGCACCCCCGCCGAACCCAGGATCGCGCCGCCCGTCGGGTAATCCGGCGCTTTTATGATATGAATCAGCTCGCGGATGTCGGTTTCCACGCCATCGGCGGTGTCGTCGATTAGTTTCTCAATGGCGGTGATGCAGTCCGTCAAATTATGCGGCGGGATATTGGTAGCCATCCCCACCGCAATCCCGGACGAGCCGTTGACCAGCAGGTTGGGGAACCGGGACGGCAGCACCAGCGGCTCCTGGAACTCCCCGTCGTAGTTGGGCACGAAGTCCACGGTCTCTTTCTCGATATCCGAGAGCATCTCCATCGAAAGGCGGCTCAGCCGCGCTTCCGTATACCTTTGCGCCGCCGCGCCGTCGCCGTCCATGGAGCCGAAGTTCCCGTGACCGTCCACTAACATGTAACGCATGGAAAAATCCTGCGCCAAACGCACCATGGCGTCGTAAATGGACGACTCGCCGTGGGGGTGATACTTGCCCATGGTGTCGCCCACAATACGGGCGGATTTTTTATAGGCCTTGGAAGGGTCCAGGTTCAGCTCGTTCATGGCGTAAAGAATGCGCCGGTGAACGGGTTTAAGCCCGTCGCGCGCGTCGGGCAGCGCCCGGGCTACGATGACGCTCATGGCGTAGTCGATATAGCTCTTTTGCATCTCGTCGGTAATTTCGATGGGTTTTATACTGCCGCGAACCGTCTCGCGGGTTTCGACGATTTCGGATTCGGGCGTTTCGTTATTTTCAATTCCGTTATTCGTGGGGGTATCCATTAAATTGCTCCTCTACACATCCAAATTCCTGACCTTATTGGCGAATTCCTGTATAAATTCCCTTCGCGGCTCCACCTTGTCGCCCATCAGTTGGGTAAACAGCAAATCGGCGGCTATGGCGTCGTCGAGGGTTACTTTCAGCAGCACGCGCTTTTCGGGGTTCATAGTGGTTTCCCAAAGTTGGTCGGCGTCCATTTCGCCAAGCCCTTTATAACGTTGGATGGGGCGTATGCCTTCCCGTCCGATTTCGCCCAGTAATTTTTCCAGTTCCTTTTCGTCGCCGTACACATAGTATTCTTTCTTGCCTTTTTCCACCTTAAACAGCGGCGGTTGGGCGATATACACATACCCTTCCGAGATTAAATCCGCCATAAAACGGTACATGAACGTAAGCAGCAGCGTGCGTATATGGGAGCCGTCCACGTCCGCGTCGGTCATGATGACAATTTTATGGTAGCGCAGCCTGTTGACGTCAAAATCTTCATGGATGCCCGTGCCGAAGGCGGTAATCATCGCCTTGATTTCGTCGTTCGCCAAAATTTTATCCAGCCGGGCTTTCTCCACGTTCATAATCTTGCCTTTAAGCGGCAGTATCGCCTGGGTTTTCGGCGTGCGCGCCAATTTCGCGGAGCCGCCGGCGGAGTCGCCCTCCACTAAGAATATTTCACAGGCAGCCGGGTCTTTTTCGGAGCAGTCCGCCAATTTTCCGGGGAGCCTTCCGCTTTCCAACACAGACTTGCGCCGCACCAACTCCCGGGCTTTTTTCGCGGCTTCCCGGGCGCGGGAAGCGAGCAGGCACTTTTCGATAATGGTTTTGCCCACGTTGGGGTTTTCCTCAAGGAAGTATTCCAAATATTCCGAAAGCACGGCTTCCACCGCCGTCCGCGCTTCGCTGTTGCCGAGCTTCGTCTTGGTCTGGCCCTCAAACTGCGGTTCCTCGAGCTTGATGCTCACCACCGCCGTAAGCCCTTCCCGCACATCGTCCCCGGATAAATTCTTTTCGTTTTCCTTTATCAAATTAAACTTCCGCGCGTAGTCGTTAATGGTTTTGGTCAGCCCCGACCGGAAACCGGCGAGGTGCATTCCGCCCTCCACGGTATTGATATTGTTGACGAAGGTGTAGGTGTTCTCCAGGAAGCCGTCGTTGTACTGCAACGAAATTTCCACCAACACATTGTCTTTTTTGCTTTCGCAGTAAAAAATCTCGGAAGTCAGCGGCGTTTTATTTTTATTGATATGCCCCACAAATTCCCGAATACCGCCGTCATATTTATAGGCGCGGGCAATATTCGGCTCCTCCCGCTCGTCGGTCAGGGATATGCGCAGCCCCTTGGTCAGAAACGCCGTTTCCTGCAGGCGTTTTTTCAGCGTGTCGAAGCTGTATTCCAACACCTCAAAAACTTCCGGGTCGGGCTTAAAATGAACAAGACTTCCCCTTTCCTCCGACTCGCCCGTCACCGTAAGGGGTTTTACCGTCGTTCCCCGGCGGAAACCGATTTCATAGATATTCTGCCCGTCGCAGGTTTTTACGTTCAGCCATTCCGAAAGCGCGTTAACCACGGAAGCGCCCACGCCGTGCAGCCCGCCGGAAACTTTGTACCCGCCGGTGCCGAATGTCCCGCCGGCGTGCAAAATGGTGAACACGACTTCCACGGCGGGGATGCCCTTCTGCTGCTGTATGCCCACCGGGAAACCGCGCCCGTTGTCCCGTACCGAAACGCTGTTGTCCGGGTGTATGCGCACTTCGATATCGTCGCACGCCCCCATCAGCGCCTCGTCCACGGCGTTGTCCACAATTTCGTACACCAAATGATGAAGCCCGCGCGTTTCAGTGCTTCCGATATACATACCCGGCCGCTTGCGCACCGCTTCAAGACCTTCCAGTACCTGTATGTTTGACGCGGAATATTCGACGTCCATGTAAGCCTCCTATTGTATGGTGCCGTTAACCATTTTCATTATTTTCGCTTCGCTTCTTTTTAGAATATCTTCCATGCCCGTGCAAGTGAGCAGGGTTTGCGTCCCCTCGATACGGGACAGCAAAAACGCCTGCCGGTTCCCGTCCAGTTCCGAAAGCACGTCGTCGAGCAGCAGCACCGGGGGGGTTCCGGTATTTTCCTTGATGATTTCTATCCCCGCCAGTTTCGCGGAAAGCGCCGCCGTCCGCTGCTGCCCTTGGGAGCCGTAGACCCTTGCGTCATTTTCGTTGATTAAAAATTTGATGTCGTCCTTATGCGCCCCCGCCGCCGTACTGCCCAACGCGATATCCCGCTGCCTGTTTTTTTCCAAGGTGGTTTTGAAAATTTCCGCGTCCTTAATGTTTGGCAGGTATTGCAATGAAAGTTTTTCGCCGCCGCCCGTCATATGGGCGTGGGTTTCCGAAGCGAGCGTTCCGGCGCGTTCCACGAAGGTTTTACGCGCTTCCATGACGCGCCGCCCGTAATTACACAGCTGCTCGTCCCAGACGGAAAGGGTGTCAAGCGGCGAGCCCTCGCCTTTTTGCAGTTCTTTTAACAGCGCGTTCCGCTGCTTGAGCGCGTGGTGGTATTGCTTTAAATCATGGCAGTATACCGGGCTTAGCTGACAGATTTCCATATC
>JAISWA010000205.1 GCA_031271275.1 Clostridiales bacterium
AACCCGCAGCTGCTTATAAAATTTATCAAGTGGGCGTCCACGGTGGTGCGCACGGTTTCTTCCCCCAAGACGGGCGACAGCGCGGCGGCCACCGCAGGCGTTGACGTTAACACCATACCTACGGTGGCGGACGACGACAGCGAAATATGGTAACGGGCGCATTGCGCCTAAAAATTACTTACCATATCTTTTAAAATCTCTGCCTGGCTGGAAAGCTCCTGCGAGGCGGCGGCGGTTTCCTCGCTTGAAGCCGAGTTTTGCATCGTAATGTCTGAAATTTGCTTGATTCCTTCGCTGATTTGGTTGACTGACTCCGCTTGTTCCGAAGCTGCCCGCGCGATTTCGTCTATGAGTTTTGACACCGCGTCAGAATCGGAAACAATCGTCGTCAGGGACTGAGCGGTGCTTGCCGCAATCGTGGTACCGTTTTCGACCCTGTTCAGCGACTCGAAAATTAAATCATTGGTTTCCTTCGCGGCCGCCTGCGACCGGGCGGCCAAGTTTCTGACTTCCTCCGCCACCACCGCGAAGCCCTTGCCGTGTTCCCCTGCCCGCGCGGCTTCCACCGCGGCGTTAATAGCGAGCATGTTGGTCTGGAAAGCGATGTCTTCAATGGCTTTTATGATTCTCGAAATATTGTCCGAAGCCCCTTTAATCCCTTCCATAGCGGATACCATCCGCTTCATCTGCTCGTTGCCGACGATGGCGTTTTCTTTTGCGTTCATAGACAGCTCACTGGCGTTTGACGCGTTTTGCGCCGCTACTTTTGTTTTTTCGTTGATCATCACAAGGCTTGAGTCAAGTTCCTCTATCGAACTGGACTGACTGACCGCGCCCGCCGCGAGATGCTGGCTGTTCTCCGCGATTTGTTTCGCCCCGTTTGTAACCTGGGCGCTTACGATTTTTATATTGGCGACCAACTCGTTCAGGTTATGTATTATTTCGTTCATATCCGTCGTGTCCGAGATAAATTCCACAAAACCCGTGATTTTACCGTTATCGTCTTGTACATCCGCCACGTTCACTTCATAGTGCTTTCCGTCCTGCGAGAACCGGGTCGGTTTTATTCCCTTTTTAAAATTATTAATCGCGCAGTTGCCGGTTCCGCATATGACCGTACCGAAAGAACTGCACTGCAGCCCCACGACCTCATGCCGTTTCCTGCCGATCATTTCCTCGCAGGCTTTGTTGACGAACGTCCAGTTCATATCCGCGTCCGTGGAGAATACGGGCGTCGGGATGCCGTCAAGCAGCGATTCATACCAGTTGGCTTTGTCGGCGATGGATTTTACCAACGTGTTAAGCTCGCTCAGCAGCGCCGCCCAGTCGCCTTTGTATTTACCGGCGTCCGCGCGGGCGTTTAGCTCGCCGCGTATGGCGGCTTCGGACAGCTGACGTATTTCGCTGTCAATGTCTTTGAGGTTTTTACGCAGCCCTTCCACGGTTTTGCCGTAAACCGCTTTCTTCCCCGGAAGTTCCGCGTACTTCACGCCAAAATCACCTTCGCCGAGCTTTTGCAGCGCGGCAAGCAAATGCAGTGTGTCTTCGTTGTTCAGCTTCATCATTTCGTTTATTCCGGAAACGACCTTTTTATAATCGCCGCTGTATTGGCTGTCGTCTATTTTATAATCCACTTCGCCTTCCGTATTAATTTTTCGCGACATGACGCCCATATCCGCGGTCAGCTTATTAAAGATTTCCAAAACGCTCGACATACTGACGGAAAGCTGCCCGACTTCATCACGCGTATTCATGGCGACGGCAACGCCAAGGTCGCCTTCAGCCGCCGCGATAAGTTTACGGTTCAGCTCCTCCATGGGGCGCGTTATGCGGCGCAGGATAACCGTTACGATTAACGCCATAAATATTATAGCCGCCGCGGAAATGATTACCGAGCTTACCGCAAGCGTATTGAGCGTTTCGTAAAACTCCTGCCGGGGAATCACGGCGTATACCGTCTTACCGTTTTCGTCGCGGGAGTTCGCGTAATACTCGCCGCCGTTTTGCGTAAACCACATGCCGCTGCCTGTTTGCCGCGCGGCGGAAGGGGCAAATCCCATACCGATTTGTGAAACGTCCCCCGAGGCGGTCACGGTTCCGTTTTCCACGATGAAGCAGTAACCGGACCTGCCCACTTTGGTGTTTGCCACTGTTTTTTGTACGCTCATGGCGGTTTTCATCGCGTCGATGATTCCCGCCTCGATGCCGACCTGCACCAACCCGTCGGCGTCGGTTCTCGCGACGCCCGTGTACTGAAACATCAGCCCGAGCGTGGCGTTAGGCTGAGGTTCCTGCGCCAATTCGTAAGTCGGGTCTTGCAATATTTGAAGGAACGGTATCGTCTGTTCACCGCTCGCAAAGTCAAAACCGTAGTACCCCGGAATATTGCCCCACCAAAGCACGCCGTTCTCATCCACCACATGCACCTCGGTGACGTCAAGAAGCTCCGCCAGCCGGACCATTTCTTCCGTTTCAAGCGCGTCCGGGTTAAGCCGGACAATTTCCGCAAGCGCCCGGGAAAGGGAAAGGTTCTTCGCGTCAAGCTCCCCCATGACGAGCCCGATTATTTCCGACGAAAGCCTTTCGGCTGCGACGACGTTACTGATTGCCGCTTCCATTTCGGTGTCAATCATTTCGTTTACCGCGTTTTTGGTAATCAGGTAGTTGATGACGGAAATGGCGGTGACGACGACTGCGAGGACCAGTATGACCGGCAGTAAAATCTTGTTTCGGAGCTTCATGGATGGCATTCCTCCTTCAGAATGGTGGTAGGGTGCTTCGCTATGCTTATTATAGCATGGGCGGCGGAGTTTAATAAAACATTTTGTTTCCGGGCTTGCATGTCCCGGTTTTTTTTTTTATTATGTAGGTGATTTACATTTTATGGCAGACAATTAAATATCGAGGGGGAAGTCATGGAGATTAAAATCAATAAGGGCGGCGCGGTCATGACGGTGTTCGCGGAGGGCGACATCGACCACCACAACGCCGACTCGCTTCGGGAAAAAGTAGACGCCGCGTTCGAGCGCTCCGCGTGCAAGCATATGATATTTGATTTTTCCCGGGTTTCATTCATGGACTCGTCGGGCATAGGCTTGATAATCGGCAGGTATAAAAACACGGAAAAGCGCGGCGGGAAGCTAATCATCACAAGCGCTAACGAAAATACCCGGCGTATCATTCAGATATCCGGGCTGCAAAAAATCGTGCGCTGCCACGACACGGTCAGCGATGCGATGAAAGCATTGGGGGTTGAATAAAATGGAACAGCAGAACCGTGTAGAAATCACCATGGAAAGCCGCTCCGTCAACGAGCAGTTTGCGCGGATGGCGGTCGCCGCGTTTATCGCGCCGCTCGACCCGTCGGTAAGTGAGCTCACCGATATCAAGACCGCGGTTTCCGAAGCGGTGACAAACGCGATTATCCACGGGTATGAGCATACGCCGGGGGAAGTCAGGCTTTCGCTTTCCTGCGAGGGGCGTTGTTTGACCGTGGAAGTCTCCGACGACGGCGCGGGCATCGAGAATATCCCCGACGCCATGCAGCCGCTGTTTACCACCAAGCCTGAGTTGGAGCGCTCGGGGATGGGCTTTACCGTGATGGAAAATTTCATGGACGAAGTGAGGGTCATCTCAGAAAAAGGCAAGGGCACGGCGGTTGTTATGAAAAGAAAACTGAGCTGACATGGACGTGATGTTAGAATTAATCACCCGCGCGCAAGACGGGGACGACGCGGCTTCCGAGCGCATCATTAAGGAAAACAGCGGCTTGATATGGTCGGTGGTCAAAAAATTCGCCAACCGGGGCTACGAAGCCGAGGACCTGTACCAAATCGGCGCGATCGGCCTGCTCAAATGCATACGCAAATTTGACCAAAGCTATGACGTAAAGTTTTCCACCTACGCCGTGCCCATGATCATCGGGGAAATCAAACGCTTCCTGCGGGACGACGGAATGCTAAAAGTCTCGCGCCCCATGAAGGAACTGGCGTCCAAAGCCCGCTACGCGCAGGAAACGCTGACCACGCGCCTCGGCCGTCAGCCGACGCTTTCCGAACTTGCGGCGGAGACGAATACCGACGTGGAGGACTTGGTGGTCGCCATGGAATCCGGGCTTGAGGTGGAGTCGCTGTACACCACCATCCACCAGGGCGACGGCGGGCCGATTTACCTGATTGACAAAATCGACCGGGACACCGGCGAAAGCGAACAGGTGGTAGACATGATCGCCCTGCGGCAGATTATCGGAAGACTGAAGCCGAAAGAACGGCAGGTAATCATCCTGCGTTATTTCCAGGACAAAACGCAGACGGAAGTGGCGAAAGAGATTGGCGTCTCGCAGGTGCAGGTCTCGCGTATCGAGAAAAAAGTGTTAAAAACCTTGCGTGAGAATTGGTTTACCTGAAAGCAGCGGCAGCCCGGCGTTTTCATCCCATATCCATATGCTTTCAAAATCCCACCCGAGTTGGGTCAGTTTTTCTAAAAGCTTCGGCATTTCCAAATCCGCGCCATCCGTCATATCTTGATACGCGGTTACAGGCTTACGGTACCCGCCGATACCGTCCTTAAGCAGAACATCCATATCGTTTCGGGCATAATTGTTCGCCGCTTCCGCATTTGTTCCGTCGTTGACGTTGTCCAGTGAAATTCCGGCAATGCGCCCGACGGTAAGATAGGTTGCCGCGGAAGTAACGACGCGTTGGTTAAGCGCCACGCTGCTTAATATTTTCCCTTGGTTGAATCCTGTGATACCGCCTACGTTAGGTTCGCCCCCGGAAATATCGGCGGACGAGTAACATTTATTTATCTCACCGGAATTATGCCCTGCGATGCCACCGAAGGCCCCGCCAATTTTTCCGCCTTCCCCTGTAACGCTGCCGGACGAATAGCAGTCCCTTATGAAACTCCCCTTATCATTTATGCCAACGATGCCGCCGCCATTCATAATCTTAGATTTTACGGCGCTCTCCGAGCGGCACTGTGCGATTATCCCCGCGTTTTGCCCCGCAATGCCGCCAATATAACTGTTCCCGGATATGTTTCCGGTCACGTGACAGTTCAGGATAACTCCGTCGCTCCTGCCCGCTATCCCGCCTTTGTGGTTTATCATCTCGCCGGTCAGAATCTCCACGTTTTCGAGCCCCAAATTCCTTACCGTTCCTTCCGCGCCGATATAGCCAAACATGCCTTGATAATTGGCTGCCGCCGCTTTTACGGACAAATTGCTTATGGAAAACCCCTGCCCGTCAAAGCTGCCCGTAAACCGCGCGTCATTGCCGCCTATTACCGCCCAACCGCCGCTGTCCGCGTCAAGCACGATGTTTTCCGTCAGCCTGTAATGCAGGCGTAGCCCCGATGTTTTCCCCGCGAAGGTATTAAACGCGGAAATATTTTGCCGGTTAATCGGGATTCTCCGGTCATATATGCCCGCGTCCTGACCGGTATAGTCCTCAACGCCGTCGTAAACGGAAGCGTTTATTTGCGCGGAGGGGTTGGCATAATTCCCCCCGGGAATTTCCGCGGTCAAAACGAGCGCGGCGTTTGGATTGGGGTACGCCCCGCCGTTGTAGGTAACTTTCACCGCGAAGGCGTTTTCCGCGAGCGTCAAAGCAAGCGGGTTTTGCGCCGCGGTATTTTGCGTATCTACCGCAAACATTTCCGAATTGACCGCATACCTGATGTCTTCCATCGCAATGGCGTCTTCTTCGCATAGCCCCTGTATCGTAACGCGCCATTCCCTTTCCGGTTCAACCGGCGAAAAGTCCGTCCTTTCCACGTCGGTTGGCGTCAGCTCCATCGCAAGCGCGGCGGGCGCGACGGTAAGCGTGCCCACATGAAGCGGCTCCGTGACGGGCGCGTATTCCGTTCCCCCGGAAGTGGTCACGCTAACCGCGTATTCCCCCGCGTCAATCGGCTCGGCGGAATAACGCACCGTTATTTCCCCGGCGGTTCCGGCATGGATATTTTCACCCGCAAAGGCAACCGAAACGGAATGGGGTTTGCCGTTGTACGCCTTGTTAAGTTCCGCCACATCAAAGTCGGCGGCGGTCAGTGCCTCCAACGCGTGGGTGGTAACCGGCAACCCCGCGCTCGGCGGCGACGCGTTGTTGGTTTCCCCGTTATAGGGATGCCGCGCGAAAAAGTAATACGGCGTCTCCGGCGAAAGTCCCGTAAAAAGCAAAGATTCCTGCCAACCGCTTTCCGGAGGCACTTCCGTGGAACTGTACGCGTATTCCAACGGGAAAAGCGCCGCTTCCGCCGGCGGTGACAATTCCACGGTGCCCGCGGTCGTTTTAACAAGCGCCGGGCTGCCCGGCGCGGGCGGGGAAGAAAGCAACACTTCTATGGCTACGGTTCGCAGCACCTTACCTGCTTCCCGATTCCATCCGGACACTCCGGAGTAGTCGAAATTGACGGCATCCCTTGGCGTAAACGCCACCAAATATCCGGCGTTTACCACCGTGGGGAAAATACCGGCGTCTTCCCAGGCGAAAGACCCGTACCCGGCGCTTCCGCCAATCAAAACTGAATTTGCGAGGGGCTCGCCGTATATTACCGGCTCCGCCGCGGGGAAACGGATGAGGAGCGCCGATTCGCTTGTGGCGGTAACCGGCTGCACGCGTATTTCCGCGCTGCCGGTAACGCTATGAAAATTTAACATATCAAACGGAACAAAATTGACGCTGTGCCGCCTCGTTCCGACGTCGCCGACGAAATCGCCGGGGCTGCCCCAATAAAATGTGCCCGCGTTCCCGTAGGAGCCCAACGGGATTTCAGAAAGCGTCTGCCCGTAAACCGCAGTCAGCCCCGAAGGCCAGATAACGGTCGGTTCCGCCGACGTAGCAGCGGGGGTGGGGGACGGTTCTACTGGCGTAGGGGACGGTTGCGCCAATGTGGGCGACGGTTCCGCCGGAGTCGGGGAGGGTTGCGTCAGCGTGGGTGAGGGGTCTACCGGCGTGGGCGACGGTTGCGCTATCGTAGGGGACGGGTTTGCCGTTGGCAGCGTCGGGTATATTACCGGCGGCGGTTGGGTCGGCGTCGGATTTGCTTCCGGTTGTGACCTTGGCGGAGCGGGCGTCTGCGGCGCGGTCGGCGTTAGGGTCGGCTTCGCTGCCGGCGCGTTTGTCGGGCTTACCGCAGGCTCATTTGCGGGAATACCCGTCGCGCTTGCCACCGGCTCGCTTGCCGGTGTTACCGCCGCACTAACCGCCGGTTCGTTTGCGGCGTCCTGCGAAATGGCGCTCTCCCCCACATTCAAGCCT
>JAISWA010000209.1 GCA_031271275.1 Clostridiales bacterium
TGAGCAGGTGCCCTTCCGCCGTCTCCCGGAATAAATCCCGCCCGGTATGCTCATAAAACATCCACATTAATCCGGTGTAAAACCCGGCGGTCCAGTCGTTGTTTTCAATTTTGGGGTAAAACCCCTTTTCGCTTGCGGGCGCGGGGAACCCGCCCTCGAAAGCGCGCCGTTTTTTTTTCCGTAATTTCGGCGGCGGTTTTTAGCGCCTGCTTTGCCTTGTCAATGTTCATACATTATCCTTCCCATCCCGGCATTTTCCGGTTTCTCATCTGATTTTCGTAAGATACGTCCCATCTTTCAAGCGCTTCCGCCGCGGTGATTTCGCCGCCCACAAGCTCCTGAAAATAATTCCAGAAATCCATAAAATCTACCCCCACCATTTGGCTGTCCACATGCATTACGTATTTGCCCGGCTTCAGGTAATCCCTGTCCAACGCCCCGAGCCATTCGGGCAGCGCGGATTTTTGGTCCGAAAACAAATGGGTGTACCCCCAACCGGCGGTAAACGTGTCCATATTGTCCGCCTGGGAAAACCAGTCGAGGAATTCTTTCGCCGTTTCCGCGTTTTCCGATTTTTTAAAAATCGAAAACATCCCCTTAATCCGGGTTGGTGTAACCGTTCTTGCGCATATCCGCCATATCGGTCAGCACCCGCTCAAACGCCGGTATGCCGCTCCAAATGGAGCGGTTGGTCAGCAGTTCCTCCCATGTGCTTTCCGGAACCGCCTGCGGCGCGGCGGCGGAAAACCAAACCTGCGTGGCGTTGGTGGATTTGTCCGAAGCGTACAGCGGCGTGATTCCCAACGCGTTAAACGCTTCGCAGACCCGCTTCATTTCCTCCATCGACTGGGGGATTTTGAGGTTGTGCTCCGTAAACAGCGCGAGGTTGCAGACAATGCCGAACGGTCGGCGCCAATTTGCAGCATGACGGATTTGTCTATGCGCACCACGTCCGGCGTCTCGTTGGTAAACGCCTTGGTTTTAATCGTGTTGACCCACTGGTTGTCGGGGATGGGCTGCGCCTCGATTTTACAGTCCGGGTTTTCCGCTTCGAATTTTTCATAAGCACGCCTGCCGTAAAAAACTTCCCGATACCCACTCCCTCACCGCCTTTCACAAAAATTGAAAATTGAAACCCCCGTTGATATACTGCGAGAAGATTTATGAAGTTTGGGGACATCCGTCATGAAAAGGGAACATCATTTCACGCGAAGGCTGTTTATCGCATATTCGTCGGTCGTGTTTATTCTCGTGCTGATTCTCTTTATCGGGGTCTTTTCGATTGTCTTCCACGACGCCGTCCAAAAAGAAGTCGGCGCCCAACAGGAGTTTGTCCTTAAAACCCAACAGCAGATTGACACCTCGCTGCAAAATATGGACCGCATTGTCAACGGGCTTTTGTATAACAGAACCTTTACCCGCATCATGTACGGCGGGCTTAACGATTCGTCCTTCGCCAGAGACAGCAACGAAATTTTGGACATCATGGTTTCCCTCGACGCGCCGCTGTTCCTCTCCCACCGCATTATCGCGTTTACCCCCGACGCGCCCGACTCCTATTTTACTTTCACCAAAACCGGCGACGACCACGCGCATATCCAAAACGCCGTCGCGGGTTATGAATACTATGAGCGGATCGTCAGCGCCGACGGCGACAAGGTCATCCTGCCCGCTCGCGGAACTTAACCGGCAAATCAACCGGGTTTCGTTTGAAAATCTGTCCCTTTCCATGCCCCATTATAACATAGTGGAAATCGAAAACATCAACCGCTCCTTCCAGGCGATGCTCCGTCAGCTGCGGGGCGAAATCGCCCGAAACGCGGAATCCCGCGCCAACGAGGAGCGGGCGAACTATATCGCCCTGCAGTCGCAGATGAACCCTCACACGATTTACAATACCATCGCCATGATCGAATCCGTCTGTTATATGAACGGGGATTTGGAAGCGTCGCAGCTGTGCATCGCGTTTTCCAAAATGCTGCGCTATATATCCGACAATACCAGAAGCGCCTATACCGTGGAGGACGAGCTCCGCCATTTGGAAAATTACGCGGCGCTGATGAAAAAACGCTACGAAAGCAGGTTGGAAATCGGAATACAGTCGGATTCGGCGCTGCTGACCCAAATAATCCCCAAGTTCACGCTGCAGCCGTTGGTGGAGAACGCCATCAAGCACGGGATGAACCGAAGCAGCCGGCCTTTCGTGGTTAATGTAACGGTTAAGACGGTTACGGGCGGTTGGCGCGTTGAGGTTTCCGAAAACGGAAACGGTTCCGGATATGTTCACGCCCCCGCCGGATGCCGCGCTGTCCCCCGCGCAGATAGTGGAAAAAATCGAGCGGTATTTTAAAAGCAACCTGACCGGCGATATAACCCTTTCCAGGCTTTGCGCGGAAATGAATTATTCCAAAGTTTACCTGTGCCGCATCTTTAAGAAATTAAAGAGTACCACGCCCATCGATTATTTTATCCAACTGAAGATGGAAAAGGCGAATTCGCTTTTCCGGGAATACCCCGCCATGTCTATTAAGGACGTCGCGGATTCCCTCGGCTTTAACGACGTGTACTATTTCAGCAAAGTTTTTAAGCGCGTCACCGGGCTGACGCCCTCAGCTTCGAGGGAACAGGCGCGGGCGGCGAATGCGAATTGAGAGGAGCAGTAAAGTATGAAATTTACATTGCTTCACCCCGCGGATCAAATCGTGCAGATTATGGACAGGGTGTATACGGGCGGAATGACCACCGTTTCCGGCGGCAACATAAGCGTGATGGACGATGACGGAGACATTTGGATTACGCCGTCCGGGATTGACAAGGGCTCGCTGACGCGAAACGATATTTGCCGCGTAACGCCCGCAGGGGAGGTATACGGCGCTCATAAGCCGTCGATGGAACTGCCGTTCCACCGGAACGTTTACAAACGCCGCCCTGATTTGCGGGCGGTTTTACACGCGCATCCTCCCGCGCTTGTGTCCTTTTCGGTCGCGCGCGTTCTGCCTGACGTGCGTATCGTCGGCAACGCGCACGGCACGGTTGGCAAGCTCACGATGGCCGCTTACGCGGTGCCGGGTTCGCAGGTTTTGGGCGAAATCATAGCCGCGGAATTTGAGAAGGGCTTCGATACTGTGATTATGGAAAATCACGGCGCGGTTATCGGCGCGGAAGATTTGCATAAAGCGTATATGAAGTTTGAAACGCTTGAAGCCACAGCGACGGTTGAAATATACGCCCGCAAACTGGGAACGCCAAAGGGCTTGCCGGAAAGCGTAATAAACCGTATGCCGTCAAATGACAGCGTTTTGATGGAACAATTCGCCCCAACCATGCACAGCGCGGAAGAACGCGCCGCCCGGCGGGACATGGCAACGCTTATTCACCGGGCATACCGGCAAAAACTGTGCTGCAGCACGCAGGGGACCTACTCGGCCCGGCTGAGCGACAACAGCTTTATCATAACGCCCTATGGCGCAGACCGCGCTCATATGGAAGAAAACGATTTGGTTCTAATTCGGGATAATAAGAGAGAGCAGGGCAAGCTCCCGTCCCGCTCCGTAAAGCTTCATCAGAAAATTTACGAAAATTTCCCGGAGGCGAAGTCCATACTCGGTTCAAACCCTCCTTACGCGATGGCGTTCGCGGTTACGGACACGGCGTTTGACCCCCGCACCATACCCGAAAGCTATATCATGCTGCGGCAGGTGCAAAAAGTTCCTTTTGACGCAATGTACTTGAAGCAGGACGAAGTCGCCGGGCTGTTTACCCAAAGGACGCCGGTGCTGATATGCGGGAATAACCAGATAATCGTAACGGGAAACAGCCTGATAAACGCCTTCGACCGGTTGGAGGTTATGGAGGCCACGGCGCGTTCCATCATATCCGCGCGGGAAATAGGGTCGCTTGTGCCTATTTCGGACGAAGAAGTGAAGGAATTGGACGTTGCGTTTAATTTGAATTAACCATGAGATTACAGCGCAAAGAGGGGATCGGACAATGAAGTATTACCTCGCTATTGATATTGGCGCGTCCAGTGGGCGGCATATTTTAGGCCGTTTAGAAAACGGAAAAATCGCTTATGAAGAAATATACCGCTTTTCAAACGGAATGATTAAAAAGAACGGCGCGCTGTGTTGGGATTTCCAAGCGCTTTTTGAAGAAATTTTACACGGGATGAGCCTTTGCGCGCAGCAGGGGAAAGTCCCCGAAAGCGTGGGGATCGACACATGGGGCGTTGACTTTGTATTACTGGATAAGGACGGCGGCGTCCTCGGCAACACGGTGGCATACCGCGACGCGCGTACCGATGGGATGGACACGGAGGTCTACCGCTGTATTTCGGAAGGGGGCTTGTACCGCCGCACCGGAATCCCAAGGCAAATTTACAATACCATATTCCAACTGATGGCGGTGAAACGGGACAGCCGCCGGTACCTTTCCAAAGCCGAGCGGCTGCTGATGGTCCCCGATTACCTGCATTACCTGCTTTCCGGCGTGGCGGGGAACGAATACACCGAAGCGTCAACCACGGGACTGGTCAACGCGGAGTTAAAAGACTGGGACGGCGAAATCATCCGCGCCTGCGGATACCCCCGAAAAATTTTCGGGGAGATTGTCCCCCCGGGAACAGTGCTTGGGGAGTTGACGCCCGCTGTACAGAAACGGGCGGGCTACAACTGCAAAGTGGTTTTGCCCGCATCCCATGACACCGCCTCGGCGGTGATTGCCGTGCCGTCCACGGAAGAAAATACGCTGTACATCAGCTCCGGCACCTGGTCGCTCATGGGGGTGGAAAGGCTGTCGCCGGACTGCTCCGCGGAAAGCCGGGCGGGCGGTTTTACCAACGAGGGCGGTTACGATTACCGGTATACGTATTTAAAAAACATCATGGGACTTTGGATGATTCAGTCCGTTAAAAAGGAACTGGACGACGCGTTTTCCTTCGCGGAATTATGCGGCGCGGCGGAAAGGGAAA
>JAISWA010000227.1 GCA_031271275.1 Clostridiales bacterium
GGGAGAGGGCGCTGAAAGTACCCGCGCAAATGCGGGAATGTATTAACCTTACCGACGGGGAAGCGGGAACCCTTTACGGGCTGCTGTACAAGTTCCTCGGTCAAATCACCAAAAAATAAGCATAAGGGGTGGATGTCATGCAAGCCATTATGGAACCCGTTTTTGAAATACCGTATTTAATCGGCGTAGTCGCCCTCGGCGTTTTGATACTGCGCCGGGCGGGGAACCGCAACCAGTTCAAGCTATTCGGCATTATGGCGATTGTGTTGGGCTGCGGCGACGCTTTCCACCTCGTTCCCCGCATGTACGCCCTTTGGACGGACGGCGTCGCCAACCACCCCGCCTCACTCGGCTTCGGCAAACTGGTCACTTCCATTACCATGACGGTGTTTTATGTGTTCCTGTACCATGTCTGGCGGGACCGGTATGAAAAGGAAAGTACGAACACCGTTACGGCGGCGGTGTACCTGCTCGCGGCGGCGCGGGTTATCCTCTGCCTTTTCCCGCAGAACCAGTGGCTTTCGGCGGACGCGCCCCTGTCATGGGGCATTTACCGCAACCTGCCTTTCGCCGCGCTGGGGGTTTTGATTATTGTTTTGTATTTTAGGGAAGCAAAGCGAACCGGCGACCGGGCTTTCCGCTTTATGTGGCTGGCGGTCACGCTGAGCTTCGCCTTTTATATTCCGGTGGTGCTTTGGGCGGACAGCATCCCCCTGCTCGGGATGCTGATGATACCCAAAACCTGCGCCTATGTATGGATTGTGTGGATGGGTTACACGGCGTCACGCGCGGCGTCACGCTGACTATAGCGGATCAACTAAACCCACCGTCCGTGTCATTCTGAGCGAAGCGAAGAATCCTTATGACCGGCAGATCCTTCGCTTCGCTCAGGATGACAAGCATTAAGTAGCATAACTATATTCTTGAGGGGGCTTTATCAATGAACATCTATGATTTTACGGTAAAAAGCGGAGACGGCGAGGACTTTTCGCTGTTCCGGTACCGGGGGAACGTGCTGCTCGTGGTCAACACGGCGACGAAATGCGGCTTGACGCCGCAATACGAGGGGTTGGAGGCGCTTTACAAAAAATACGCCGGGCGGGGGTTGGAAATTCTCGATTTCCCCTGCAACCAGTTCATGGGGCAAGCGCCCGGAACGGATGAGGAAATTACCGGCTTTTGCACGTTAAAGTACGGCACCACCTTCCCGCGCTTTAAAAAAATAGACGTTAACGGGAAGAACGCCGACCCGCTTTTCGTTTGGCTGAAAGAACAAGCGCCCGAGGACGCGGGCGACGAGGAAGCGAAGTCTTTTGAGAAGAAGGTAAAGCTATTGCAACTTTTCGCGAAACCGGGCGACATCAAATGGAATTTCGGAAAATTCCTCATCGACCGGAACGGGAACGTAGCCGGGCGCTATTCCCCCGGGCTGAAACCCGAACGGCTCGAGGCGGAAATAGAGAAATTGCTGTAACCTTTTTACTCGTCTTCCGCCATTAATATTCGCATTTTTTTGCTCATCCGCGTGACAGCCGGGTATACCGTACCCGCTTCACGCGGTTTTATTTCCACCATTTTTAGCGAGAACCGCGCGGAAGCGTTATTAAACGGGCCCTGCAAGCCTTTGATGCTCAGCAGCAAATTTTCCTGATGTTCAAAGTCAAGCTTACCGAGCGGAATCCCGGTATTTTTTTTCGCCCGTTTGCCGCGCTTAGGGGAAACGTATTCGGTGAACGGGCTTTCCGTTTCGCCGTGGTAAAAACTGTAGTCGCCGGAAACGGCAAAAATTTCCGAAACCTCCTGATAAAGCCTGTGCAGCGTGGCTTCGGACGGTATGTCCATCGAGAGCCACAAAGCCGTGTCCGACTCGTTCCTGATTTTAAGGGAATAAACGGTGCTGACCGGAACCTGCGCCGCCACCGCTTTGCGTATATGCGGCGGGATTTGCTGCGGCGCGCCGGGGGACGCGAACAGCGCCTCGTTGAGTATGCCGGGGGTCAGCAGCGACTTTACGTCGTAATAATTCTCCCGCGTAGGCGCCTGCTTAAAGTATTTAAGCCCCAAGTCCGTAAAATAATACTGCGAGCACGGCGAGAAAAACGCCACCTTCAATTCTTCGTCCTCAAAACCCGCTTCCAGGTAGCCCGCGAATTCGTTCCCGAAATCAAAGGGCAGCGTATACAGCGGGCGGATAAGTTTCAGGTAATACCCGAAGGGCGTGAAAAAATACTTGTCCAAGGCAATGCCCATCATAAACGTACCGGAAATAAACGCCTCGTCCAACGCGTCATACTCCTCCTCCGGGTCAAAGTCGAGGATGTCCTCAAGGGAAATACCGAGCAAGTCGTAGGCGCGTTGGAAAATTTCATCCGTTTGCATGGGGTTCCTGAGCAGCGAGCGGATGAACGTTTCGCTGAACAATATTTCCGGCAAGGGGATAAGGTCGCACAAATTGTACGCGGCGTAGGCGACGGACGCTTCCACGATTTCCGCGAAAAGCGTTTCGTCGGGGGCGGAAAGACGCGCCTCGCAGTCTTTGGACGCCTGCACCCGGTTGGCGTAGATGGACGGGAATTTCACCAGTAACTTCATCTGCTGCGCGATTCCGATTAAGTAGGAAGCGTAATGGGGGTCGTTTAAGCTGAGCTTAGCGGACAGCTCGGCGGCTTGGGCGTCGCCGAGGCTTTCGTCGTTGCACAGCTCCGCCGTAGGCGCGCAGAACGCCACCGCCGCGCGCAGGTCGCCGATAACGGGGTGGTCGGCGATGTCGTACAGGCGCATCATCAGCTCGGTGCCCGTAAACCTGCCGCCCGGGCGCAGACCGATAACCGGGGAAATATCCGCGGACAGCCCGAAATGGCAGCTAAGCGCTTCCATAACGTTGGCGGGGGTAAGCATGGTGTTTTCCACCAACGCCGCGTACAGCCAACGCCGGTAAATCGTGGAAATATTCGGAAGCAAACGCGCGCGGCGCTTTACGTTGGCTTCCCTGTAACTTTCCGAGAAATTATTTTCAAATATCTGATGAACCGCCTTGAGGTATTCCACGTACTTTTCTTGCATAGTACACCGCTTTCAACGTTTTCAACCGTCCCAAGGCTTTTTGACGCGACGCTTTCGTGCTGCTGCCCTGCGCCCTCCCGAATGCGGCAGACGGATTTAAACGTTCGCTAACCGTTACGCGCACGGAAGTTACTAAACTCAGTCACAGTTCCGGCACAACTCGCGCCAAAAACGGGCGCTCAAACAAGTGCCTCCACCGCGACTTCGCTAAGTAACTTCTCGCACAGCTCCACTTAACCGCGCACGTTTAAATCCGTCTGCCGCATTCGGGGGCGCGCACAGGGTGAAACATCAGCGCGTCGCGCCAAAACCTACGGAGACGCTTGATTGTAACAGAAGCGTAATGCTAAAATCAAATACGCAGCATAGGAAGGGGCGGGAAACATGGAGTCGTCTACGCAAACCGTAGCCGAGCAGGATGTAAACTTGCGCGAACCGGGAATGTTCGCCGTGATTATGCACAACGACGACATTACCACCATGGATTTTGTGGTGGGGGTGTTGATGTCGGTTTTTAACAAGCCGCCCGAGGAGGCGTCCGCCGTCATGATGGCGATACACGAAAACGGGCGGGGCGTCGCCGGGGTGTATACCTATGACATGGCAGCCACAAAAAAATCCCAGGCGGACCGCCTTTCCGCCGAGAAAGGCTTCCCCCTGCGCCTTACGGTGGAAAGTGAGCGCCTATGAAGCTTGACACGCTGACCAATCAGATATACGTCGTCGCGGTGAACGAGGCGCGGCTGCAGGGGCATGAGTACGTCATGCCGGAGCATTTCCTGTACAGCGCGCTGATGTTTGACCTTGGAAAGGAAATCGTGCAGGACAGCGGCGGGCGCGTGGAAGCGATTGTGGACGACCTGCGGGATTTTTTTGAGTCCCGCGTGCCGCGCAGGGTAACGGAAAACCCCACGGAATCTTTCTCCTTCGTGCAGATGTTCGAGTTGGCGGCGGCGCAGGCGCATTCCACGGGCAAGCATCTGGTCACGTTGGGCGAACTGCTCGCGGCGATTTTTTTCCTGAAGGAATCCTTCGCCCAGTATATTTTGCTTAAAAACGGGATGGACAGGCTCGACACACGGCGCTACGCCGCGCGGGAACCGGACGACCCGGCGATTCAGGCGCATGATGCGCGCGGTTCCACCGACAAGACGGCGCAATTTTTGCAGGCGTACACCGTGGACCTTTGCGAAAAAGCGGCGAACGGCAACCTTGACCCGTTGGTGGGCAGGGATGAAATCATCGAGCGCACGGTGCAGGTGCTGTGCCGCCGGTTGAAAAACAACCCCGTGCATGTGGGCGACCCGGGCGTGGGCAAAACCGCCGTGGCGGAAGGCCTGGCGCAGCGGATTGTGGACAACCGCGTGCCGGAAGCGCTGCGGGGGGCGAAAGTGCTGCTGCTCGACATGGGCGCGCTGATCGCCGGCACAAAATACCGGGGTGATTTTGAGGAACGGTTGGTGAAGCTGTTGGAAATCATCGAACGCATTCCCAAGCCCGTAGTGTATATAGACGAAATCCACACGGTGGTGGGGGCGGGGGCGGTTTCCGGCGGGGGGATGGACGCCACGGGCATTATCAAGCCGTACCTTTCCCGGGGGGAAATCCGCTTTATCGGCTCTACCACCTTTGACGAATATAAAAAGCACTTTGAAAAAGACCGCGCCCTTGCCCGGCGCTTCCAGCGCATAGACGTGCCGGAACCCACCGAGGAGGAATGCGTGCAAATTTTGCAGGGGCTAAAGCCCCGCTACGAAAAGCACCACGGCGTCGTCTACCCCGACGACACGATACGCCTGATTTGCCGGTTGTCCGTGAAATATATGAACGACCGCTTCCTGCCCGACAAGGCGATAGACGTGATGGACGAGTCCGGCGTGTACACGCATTTAAACGCCGGGGAATCCCGTCACCTTTCCCTGCCCCATGCGGTTTCCCAAAAGACGGTGGAACGTACCGTCGCCATGATGGCGAAGGTGCCGGAAAACAGCGTGACCGGCGACGAAAAGCAATTGCTCTCCGGTTTGGAGGAAAAGCTCAATTCCGCGGTGTTCGGTCAGGAACAGGCGGTATCTGCGGTGGCGGACGCCATAAAATCCGCAAGGTCGGGGCTTAACGAACCGGAGCGCCCGGTGGCTTCGCTGCTGTTTGTGGGGCCGACCGGCGTGGGGAAAACGGAAGTCGCCCGGCAGTTGGCGCATATTTTAAGCGTGAAATTATTGCGCTACGACATGAGCGAGTATCAGGAAAAGCACGCGGTGGCGCGGCTTATCGGCTCGCCGCCGGGGTATGTGGGCTACGAGGAAGGCGGGCTGCTTACGGAAGCCATACGCCGCACGCCCCACTGCGTGCTGCTGCTCGACGAAATCGAAAAAGCCCACGGGGACATTTTAAACGTGCTGCTGCAAGTGATGGACTACGGCAACCTGACCGACAACACCGGGAAAAAAGCCAGGTTTGAGAATGTGATTATTATCATGACCTCCAACGCCGGGGCGCGGGAAATGACGCGGCAGGTCATCGGCTTCGAGGGCGGCACCGACGGCGCGGCGGCGGGCAAGGCGGTGGAGCGCTTGTTCAGCCCCGAGTTCCGCAACCGGTTGGACGCGATAGTCCCCTTCCGGCATGTGGACGGGGAAATGGCGCGGCGCATCGCGAAAAAAGCTCTTGACCGCTTGAGCGAAAAGCTTTTGCGCCGGGGCGTGGCATTTACCGCGACGGAGGCGGCGTTGGGTTTCATCGCGGAAAAGGGCCGTTCCGAAACCTACGGCGCACGGGAAATCATACGCCTCGTGGAAAACGACATCAAAAAAAAGCTCGTGAACGAAGTGCTGTTCGGCAAGCTTTCCGAGGGCGGAGACGCGGAGTTGGATGTGGAAGGCGGGGCGTTTACGGTGCGGGTGTAACCTTGCGGATTAAATCATACGCCTCCACCGGCCGGCTCATTTTTAAAAATACCCGCTGCTTCGGGTGCGGCGCGCTTTCTATCAGCGCGCCGTTTTCATTTCGCATACCTTCCGCTATTTGCGTGAAAGACGCGCCGCTTCCGCAAAAAATTTCCAGTTCGTCGCCCGCGGAAAATTTATTCCGCTGCTCCACCGCCGCGATGCCCGTTTCGGAATCGTAATCCAACACGACCCCGGCGAAGACCCCGCCTTGCGCCAACTGAGCCTCCCCCGGCGGGACGGGCGCCCCGAAGTAAAAGCCCGTGGAAAAACCGGCGGCGCCCCGGTGGGAGCTTTTTTCCAAGTCGGCGGCGTAGAATTTTTTCATTTCCGCGTACCGCCGCGGGTCGGCGCAAAAAGTATCTATCGCCTTGCGGTAAATATGGGTGGTAAGCCCCACGTAAAACGAAGTTTTCATCCGCCCCTCGATTTTAAAGCTGCCGATTCCCGCGCCCGTCAATTCGGGAAGATATTCCGCCATGCACAAATCGCTCGCGCTGAACAGGGCGGTCCCCCCTTCGTCCTCCGTCACCGGAAGATACACGCCGGGGCGCGTTTCCTCCACTACGTGATACATATAGCGGCACGGTTGGGCGCAGTCGCCCTGATTCGCCCCGCGCTTCAACAAATATTGGCTGAGCAGGCACCTGCCCGAATACGCCACGCACATAGCGCCGTGGACGAAGGCTTCCAGTTCGGTTTCATCGGGAACGCTTTCCCGTATGCGGCGGATGTCCGCAAGGGAACATTCCCGCGCGAGGATAATCCGCTCCGCCCCGAGTCCGCGCCAAAATTTTACGGCTTCGGAATTGGTGGTGTTGGCTTGGGTGCTCACATGCACCGCCGTGCCCGGCGCGGTTTCCTTCGCCAGGCAAAACACGCCCGGGTCAGAAATGATAAACGCGTCCGCCCCCGCCGCGGCGGAATCTTTTAAA
>JAISWA010000228.1 GCA_031271275.1 Clostridiales bacterium
TAAAATATTTTTCTATAGCCGTTCAACTTAAAAACGCACAGCCGATGTCATTCTGAGCGAAGCGAAGAATCCTTATGTTTGGCGGGGCTGACAGATCCTTCGCTTCGCTCAGGATGACACCCGTTAAGTTGCGCTGCTACATATAGGCGGCGTTAAGGTTTAAACGTTCGCGCTATACACGCTACGACAACAGGAGGAATTTTATGAGCAAAATCGCCATATTAACGGACAGCAACAGCGGTATCACGCAAAGCCAGGCGGCGGGGCTGCGCGTTCATGTGCTGCCCATGCCCTTTACCATGGATGGCGAATCCTATTTCGAGGATATCAATTTGACGCAGGAAGCGTTTTATGAAAAGTTAACCGGCGGGGCGGAGATATCCACTTCGCAGCCGTCGCCCGGCAGTATCATTGAGCGCTGGAACCGTTTGCTCGAGCGCCATGACGAAGTAGTACATATTCCCATGTCGAGCGGACTGAGCGCGTCTTACGAAAGCGCCGCCGCCCTCGCGCGGGATTTTGACGGCCGCGTGCAAGTGGTAAACAACCGGCGCATTTCGGTCACGCTCAGGCAGAGCGCCGTCGACGCGGTGGAAATGGCGGACGCGGGTTGGACCGCGAAGGAAATCAAGGCGCGGTTGGAAGAAGAAAAATACGATTCGAGCATTTATATCATGCTCAATACCCTGAAATACATCCGGCAGGGCGGGCGTATCACAGCCGCGGGCGCGGCAATAGGCACGCTGCTTAACATTAAGCCGGTGCTGCAGATAAACGGCGAGAAATTGGACGCCTACGCCAAAGTGCGCGGCGTGAAGCAGGGCCGCGCGACGCTGATTGACGCGGTAAAGAAGGATTTGTCCGGGCGCTTCGCGGACTTTTCCGGCCCGGAAAACTGCCACATCGCCATCGCGTACACCTACGACCGGGAGGCGGCGGCGGAGTTCAAGCGGGAAGCGGAAGCGGCGTTCCCGGGCTACGCGATACGGGTTGACCCCCTTTCCCTCAGCGTGTCCTGCCATATCGGCCCCGGCGCGTTGGCGCTTACCTGTATAAAGAAACTGAAAATATAAAAATAGCGAGGCGAAGGTTATGGAACTCATACGGTCCGGCGGGGTACTGGCGCACCCCACGTCCTTTCCGGGGCCATACGGCGTCGGCGATTTAGGAAGCGGCGCTTACGCGTTTATCGATTTCCTGCGTAAAGCCGGGCAGACGCTGTGGCAGATACTGCCGCTCAGCCCTACCAGTTACGGCGATTCGCCGTACCAAAGCTTTTCCGCGTTCGCGGGGAACCACTACTTAATAAGCCCTGAAATGCTTATTAAAGAAGGGTACCTTGCCGAAGCGGACGCGGAGCCCTTCCCCGGCGACCCGTCCCGTATCGACTACGGCGAGGTGATTCCCCATAAGATGGCGATATACCGGAAGGCTTACGCGTCTTTCAAGCAAAAGGCGAAAAACAAAAACCTCTTTACCCGTTGGTGCGGGCAAAACAAGGACTGGTTGGAAAGCTACGCGCTCTTTGTGGCGATCAAGCAGCATTACATTGACGAGCGACGGGACCTTCCCGACCCGGCTGAACTGGAGAAATACCGGGCGGAAAACGCCGCCTACCTGACCGGCGACCAAATAAACGATTTTTACTACGGCGCGGTTTGGAACAGTTGGCAGGAACCCCTCGCCCGTCACGAACCCGCGGCGGTCAGGGAAATGGCGAAGCGACTGAGCGACGAAATCGACTTCCACAAGTTTTTGCAGTACGAATTTTTCCGGGAATGGCGGCTGCTCAAGGAATACGCCAACGAAAACGGAATCGGCGTAGTAGGGGACATCCCCATCTTCGTCGCCATGGACTCGGCGGACGTTTGGGCAGAGCCGGGGCTGTATCACTTGGACGAATACGGGCGGCCGAAAGAAGTCGCGGGCGTGCCGCCGGATTATTTCAGCGAGACGGGGCAGCTTTGGGGCAACCCGCTGTACCACTGGGAAGCCCATAAAAAAAGCGGCTACGAATGGTGGATAAAGCGCGTCGCTTCCGTATTAAAAACAGTAGACGCGGTGCGCATCGACCATTTCCGCGGGTTCGAGGCGTACTGGGCGGTGCCCTACGGGGAAAAAACCGCCGTCAACGGCAAATGGAAAAAAGGCCCCGGGAAGGATTTGTTCGACGCCATGAAGAAAAAGCTCGGCGAGCTTCCCATCATCGCGGAAGACTTGGGCGTTATAACGGAAAAAGTAAACAGGCTGCGCAAAGGGTTGAAGCTTCCGGGGATGCGGGTGCTGCATTTCGCTTTTTCGCCGGACGGGAAGAACGCGTTTATGCCCCATAACATCGACGACACAGACACCGTCATTTACACGGGTACCCACGACAACGACACCACCGTCGGTTGGTACGCCGCCGCCCCCGAAGCGGAAAGGGATTACCTGCGCCGGTACCTTAACGTTTCCGGCGAGGATGTCGCCTGGGATTTGATACGGCTCGCGTACTCGTCCACCGCGAAGTACGCGGTGGTCCCCGTACAGGACGTGCTTAACCTTGGAACGGAGCACCGCATGAATTACCCGGGGGAACCCTCCGGCAACTGGCAGTTCCGGTATACGGCCGGAATGCTGACGGAGGAACATGCGGAAAGACTGGCGTATTTGTCGCAGCTATATAATAGAAAACCGGCGAACGCCATCCTCCAGTAACTATGCCCTGACCGAAACCTTCCCTGCCCACAGCCGCTTTTTGTAATAGACAAAGCTCGCGAGGGAAGTGATACCCCACCCGACGGGTATGGACCAGGCGAGCGCCTCCGGCCCCATACCGGCGTAACGCACCAACAGATGCGCGGCAACGGAGCGTATGGTTAAGCTTATCACCGGGAACGCCATCGCGATTACCGCGTCGCCAACCCCGCGGAAGAACCCGTTAAACGCGAACAGGGACGCGAACAGGAAATAGAACGCCACCAGAATATTCAGGTATTCCAACCCGACGCGCAAAATTTCCGCGGTGTCAGCGTCATTTTGGTTAAGGAACAGCTTCACAATCGAAGGGTTAAAGATAAACAGTAAGCCGGAAATACAAAGGGCAAGCGCGGTCATGATGACAAATGCCGAGCGCAGCCCTTTTTTCGCGCGGTCTTCCTGATTGGCGCCCATGTTTTGCGCGACGAAGGTGGAAAGCGCCATGCTTACGCTGCTGACGGGCATGATGGCGAGTTGGTCTATTTTTGCCGCGGCGGTGATTCCGGCAATCGCGGCGGGGCCGAAGGCATTGATCAGCCGCGTAATGGTCAGGCTTGCGAGGCTTACGATGGAAAGTTGAAAAGCGGCGGGCAATCCGTATTTTAAAATGGAAACAAAGAGCGATTTGTCAAAACCGAGCTTTTTTATATGAAGCAGGGGAACGCGAAACCGCGCGTACAGGAAGCACAGCACGGCGGAAACGCACTGGGCGATTACCGTGGCGATTGCCACCCCGAACACGCCCATATTAAATTGTATGACGAAAAGCAAATCCAACCCCGTGTTTAAAACGGTGCAGCAGATTAAAATAAACAGCGGCCCCCGGGAATCGCCCAACGCGCGCAGGTACGCGGTGTACATGTTGTAAAAAATCGGGAACAGCATTCCCGCCATTAACACGCGCATGTACAGCGCCGCGTCGCCTGAAATTTCCGGGTCGGTGTTTAAAAGGCGCAGAATGAGCGGGGCGAACACCACGCCGATTACGGAAACCCCCACCGAAAAAACCGCGAGGAATATAACGCTGGTAGCGACCGTGCGTTCCAACCGGTCGGGCTGTTTCGCCCCGTAGAACTGGGAAATCAGCACCGAAGCGCCCGTGGTCAGCCCTATCAGCGCGGCAATCAGGAATTGCAGTACGTTCATCGCCACCCCCACGGAAGCGAGCGCGGTTCCGCTGACAAACCGCCCGACTACCACGGCATCCACCATGCTGTACAGTTGTTGAAACACATTGCCGATCAGCATGGGTATGGAGAATAAAATGATTTGCCTGGTAATGTTTCCGCGGGTGAAGTCTTTCAAAAAAGCAGCACCTCTGTCAACGTCATTCTGAACCAACCAACGTCATTCTGAACGCAGTGAAGAATCTTCGATATCAACAATGTCATTCTGAACGAACAACGTCATTCTGAACGAAGTGAAGAATCCTCGATACCAACAACGTCATTCTGAACGAAGTGAAGAATCCTTAGTCACTTGTTCTGTTCCTTATATAATGAAACAAAAACTGCTGCGCAATCCCCGCGACTTCCGCCCATTCCGCGGGGAAACCTTCGGGATAATACGCCCGCATTACCCGCTTCATCCATACGTCGAGCGGAAAGCGCTCAACGCGGCCGAAGCCGTAAAGCAGTACGCACTCGGCGACTTTTATCCCCACGCCGTGCACCCGCAAAAGCTGCTTACAAATTTCTTCCGAAGGTAACGCAAAAAAGGCGGGCAAGTCAAGCCGCCCGTCACATACGCGCCGCGCCGCGTCCAACAGATAAGCGGAGCGGTAGCCGCACCTTAACGGCGCGAGGTCGTCTTCCGACAAAACCGCGAGGCGTTCCGGGGAGGGGAACGCAAACCCTTCGCCGGGCAGCGCCGCGCCGAAGTTTTCGCAGAGCCGCGCGACAATTCCCTTTATACGCGCGATATGGTTGTTCTGGCTGAGTATAAAGGTAATCAGCGTCTCCCACGGTTCCTGACGCATAACCCGTAAACCGGGGGAAAACGCCAACGCCTTCCGCATGGTTTCATCCAAGGAAAAAAGGCGGTGCAGTGCCCCGTAATCCCGTTCCAGGTCGAAATAGCTTTTCCAGACCGTTTCAAACGCGGGAAGGCTCATGTTTCTCAATACAAGCGCGTCGCCGGATAGATACACTTCCAACCGCCGCCCGCGGGCGACGCCGCTGTAAACGCCGTTTGCGCCGCTCCATCGGAAACATTGGCCGCAGTTTAAAATATTTTCAAGTGAAAAACGCTTGAGACCGGTAAGCACGATATCCTGCCCGGCAGGCTCGGCGCTTTTATAATCCATATTCCGTTCCGCTTAAGAAGCGGCTAAGTACCTCGTCATCAGGTTGATCAAATCCTCCATATCCAACGGTTTGCCGATATGGTCGTTCATCCCCGACGCCAAACACCGCTCCACGTCTTCCTTAAACACGTTGGCGGTCATGGCGATAATGGGGATGGTCTTTGCGTTGGGCACGTTCAGCGAGCGTATCTGCCGGGTAGCGTCATACCCGTCCATTTCCGGCATTTGCACGTCCATAAAAATCAAATCGTATTTTTCCGGTCCCCGGCGGAACATGTTAACGGCTTCCAGACCGTTCTCCGCGCAGTCGATGCTTATCCCGGTCGGCTCCAACAGCGAAATGACAATTTCCCGGTTAATCTCGATATCCTCCGCGAACAGTACGTTGCGCCCGGCGAAGATACCGCCGATGTCCATGGCCGTTTCCTTCTCTTTTTCGTTGGCGATTCCGATACACTCGTTTATCACGTCGGCAATAGCCGACGGGAAAAGGGGCTTAAGCAGGAACTTGTCCACGCCGGCTTTCCGCGCTTCATCCTCCACCGCGCTTAAATCGGCGGAGGATATCATAATGACAATGGACTTTTCAGGGTCCTTTTCCCGCGCCCTTATTTCTTTCGTAAGCTCAATGCCGTTGATGCCCGGCATTTTTAAGTCCACGAAATAAATATTATACGCGCCGCCCTCGTCCACCAAATTGAGCGCGCCTTTCGCGTCCTCCGCCACCTCGCAGTTCGCGCCGAAGCCTTTTACGATTTCCTGAAAATACTCTAAAATATTTACGTCGTCGTCCACGGTGAGGATGCGGATATTGCCCCAGTTGACGCCGCGCTCGGCAAAGCCGTACTTGGTGTCGTCCCCTTTTGACACTTTGAGGGTAAACGTAAAAGTGGAGCCCTGCCCCAACGCCGACTTTACTTCAATCGTGCCGCCCATCAGCTCCACGATTTTTTTGGAAATGGAAAGCCCCAACCCGGTGCCCCCGTATTTGCGCGTGGTAGAGGATTCCGCCTGCTCGAACGCGTCGAACAAACGGATTTGCTGTTCCGGGCTTAGCCCGATGCCGGTGTCGGACACTTCCACCTGAATGTTGTAAATGCCGTATTCTTCCCCCAACAGGCGGGTCTTTAAGCTGACGGAACCTTCCTCCGGCGTAAATTTTACGGCGTTGCTCAACAGGTTGGTAATAACCTGCGCAAAGCGCTGGTCGTCGGCGTATAAGATGGCGGGAATCCTTTTATCGAGATAAACGGTCATTTTCTGGCGCTTTTCGTCAAGGCGGAACGTGATTACGCTTACCACCTGCTGCAGCATTTTTTCAAAATTAAAGTCCGTAGGGGAAAGCGCTATTTTATTCGCTTCAATTTTTGAAATATCCAGAATATCGTTAATTACGCCGAGCAGGTGGCGGGAAGCGTCGTCGATTTTCGCGAAGCAATAATCCTTTCGTTCCGTGGTGCCGGAGGTCTTGCCGATGGCGGTCATTCCCACAATGGCGTTGATGGGCGTGCGTATTTCATGGCTCATATTGGCGAGGAATACGCTTTTCTGTTGGTTTTCCTCGTTCGCCTTTACCCGCGCCTTGTCCAAACGCACCTGTATGCCCATCAGTATAGCCGCAAGCGTTAAAGCTATCCCGCTGAGTATGAACGCCATGTTGGTTATGCTGCTGTAATATTTGTTCCTCGGCGTAACCAACCCTAACGTCCACCCGTTTTTAAGGGGGCGCAAAAAAACCACGGCTTCCTCGCCCGTATAGGAAACTACGGATTGCTCGGTGACCTTTTCCCCCCGCAGTATTTCACCGGCGTATTGGGAAATGGGTATGGCGGGGTCGCTGCTGCTTATCCCCATAAAATCGGGGTTCGGGTGGAACAGCACCCGGCCGTCCTGCCCGATAATCATCCCGTAACCGTCTTGGCTCCACGCCGTTTCCACCACGCTTGACCCTATATGGTCTATGTTAGCGTTTAAGCAGACAATCCCTATTCGTTTTCCGCTCTCGTCAAAAATACATTTGGCGTAGATATAGGAAGTCTCGTTGTCGGCGCTGACAAAAGGCGTGGTTTCAATCAATCCGCCGTCAGCCTCTATGGCGCGGCGGTACCAGTCCTGCTCCTCCGGTTTATAATCCGCCGGAATATTAAAATTTTCCCCGCCCAATAAAACGGGGGTATTTTCCCCGAAGGAAAAATACCCCCAAAAATCATGTACTCCAAAGGCGCCCAAACTGTCCAGCGCCACAAAACGCGAAACGTTTAAAATATATTCCTCAATTTCTCCGGCGCTGTCCCCGTTAAGCATCCTTACGCGCGTTTCCTCGGCAAAACCCTCTATAAGCGACTCAAACCCGATCGTTGAGTCGGAAATCCTGTCTTCCGTAAAATCCAACACCGCGTTCATGTTGCGCTCCAAGTTTTCACGCACCGTCAGGCTCAAAAACCAATAGCTCAGCACGGTCATTAAAACGAAGGTAAACGCGGTGAACAAAAGCTCTATGAGCAGCGGCCGGTTCGACTTTATCAGGGTTTTTAAGAAACGCATTGCGCAATCTTCCTAAATCTTGAAATATGATACCATTTGCTGCAGCAGTTCCGCCTGCGAGCTGAGTTCCTGAGCGGCGGCGGCGGATTCCTCCGAGGTGGAGGAGTTGTTCTGCACCACCTGCGAGATTTGGTTAAGCCCGATGCTGACCTGCCCGATGGCTTCCGCCTGGCTGCGTGACGAGTCGGCGATGGTCTTTATTATAACAGAAATTTTCGCCACGTCCTCCACAATAGCGCGAAGGGCGTTGGCGGTGCCCTGGGCAATCTTCGTGCCGTCGTTGACGCGGGTGTTGGAGTTCTCGATTAACGTGGCGGTGTCGTTGGCGGATTCCTGACTCTTGGAAGCGAGGCTGCGCACTTCGTCGGCTACCACGGCGAAGCCTTTCCCGTGTTCGCCCGCCCGCGCCGCCTCAACGGAAGCGTTAAGCGCAAGCAGGTTGGTCTGGAACGCGATGTCGGAAATGGCTTTGATTACTTTTGAAATACTGGCGGAGGAATCCTTGATGGCGTCCATTGCCGTCAGCATGTTGGTCATTTCCGAGCTGCCGTTCTGGGCGTTGGTATTGGACTCGACGGAAAGCACGTTGGCTTCGTCCGCGTCGGTGGCGTTCTTTTGGGTTTGTTCGTTGATGGATTCCATGGAAGCGGTAAGCTCCTGTACGGCGCTCGCCTGTTCCGACGCGCCTTCCGCCAACGTCATGGACGAGACGGAAATCTGCTTCGCCCCGGCGAGTACCTGCTCTGAGGCGGAAGATATTTCCGCCATGGTTTTATTCAGCGTGGACGATATGGTGTTGATGGATTCCTTAATCGCGTTAAACTGCCCGACATAATCGCGCCGGATGGATACGCGCAGGTCTCCGTCCGCTATCTTGCCGAGCAGGTCGGAAATTTCGTTTATGTACCCCGCAATGGCGGCTACCGTATCGTTTATGGAGGTTTTAATGCTCAGGAAGTCGCCGTGGTAATTACCCTGCATATGGTGGTCAAATACGCCGGCGGCAACGTACTTCATTACATCCGACGCCTCGTTGATGGGGTTGGCGATTTCCTGCATCAGGGCGTTAAGGCTTTCAAGCAGCGCCGCCCAGTCCCCGCTGTATTTTGCCACGTCTACGCGGCTGTTCAGCTTGCCGCTCGACGCGGCGTGTACCAAGCCGTTTATTTCACCCGCTATATTGGTGAGGTTGGAGCGCATGGCGTCAACCCTTTGGTTGACCACCGCTTTTTTGCCGGGTAATTTGTCAACATCCGCCTTAAAGTTGCCTTTGCCGAATTCGTCTAAGCAGCCCATCAGCGCGAGCGTGTCGCCGATAACGCCCTTCATCATGCCGTTTACGCCTTCCACCACTTCTTTATAGCTTCCGCTGAACCGCGAAGCGTCCGCCCGGGCGTCAATATCCCCCAGGACCATCATGTCGTTGCTCATGCGGTCCAACTCGGAAACAATCAACAGTATGGTGTCGATGAGCGTAACGATTTCGCACGTCAGCGTGCCGATTTCGTCTTTGGAAATCTTTTCGCGGTCAATGTTTACATTCAGCATACCGGCGGCAACGTCGCGGACTACGTCCATTAAGCGGCGTATCGGGTTGGTCATGCCGCGGGTGGTGACGATGGCAAGCAGTACCCCGATTATCAGCGCGGCAACGGAAAAGACGACCATGATGATAATGGATTGCTGGGAATTCGCCGTGATTTGCGCACTCAGCGTGGTGGCGGAGTCCGCCGCCTCATTGTACGCGGTGCCAATCTCCTCGAGCACCCCGGCGACGACGGTTTGATTGTTCGCGAAAATGTCGAGGGCAAGGTTCCGGTCGTTGGCGAGGAACGCCTGTATAACCGGCCCCGTCATTACGGTTTTCCAATTGGCTAAGTCCTCGTTGACATTTTCGACCAACTCGAGCATCGCCGTTTTTTCATCGGGGGATAAACGCGGGTCGCTGTTAATGGAAGCCCGCAGCCCCTCAATCGCGGCGAACGCGTCGGCGTAATCCGTGTCATGGGCTTGCTGCATGGCGATGACGTTTGACTCATGGTTCGGCGTATCTAAAAGAAACCCCGAGTGAGAAACGGAACGCCGTATGGCGTGAAAATCGCTTTGGATTCTCAGCCAAAAAGCGCGCCTCGCCAAAGGATACTCGTCCATATACGAATAATCGGCGTCTATCGTACTGGCGGTATAAACGGAGAACGAAACGACGCCCACCAACAAAACCAGTACCAACCCGAACCCAAGCGCTAACTTTGCGCCTATCTTTAAATTTCCGTACCACTTCATAGCCTCTACCGCCTTCTTTTTTTTATTTTGGTAAATTGATTATTAAATTGCTTTTTCCAACGCGTTTTGAATGCGGTCCCATAACCCGTTAATACGGGCGCGGTTATAAAAATTCCAAACACTGATATGCGGCGGAAAATCTGGAGGAAGTTTACGCCACGAGCAGTTTGCCTCTTTGTAATACAATACCGCGTTTACCATTTCCCTTTTTTCGTGCTTTTGAAGGTGTTTCCCACGGTTTTCTCCTTCAAAAAATGTCTTGATTGCTTCCCACTGGTCGTCAGTGAGGTCACTCCGGTAACGCATTGCTGCATCCTCCTTTTGATAAATTTGTGTCAATAACACTAACAGCGTTAAGTATACAATAAAAAAGCACGCAGATATGTGACTATGTCACACAGCTGTGTGCGAAAAACTTCCGCTTATTTTATAACAACCCCGAAACGGTCTTGACCTATTTTTGTTAACTTTTGTAAATCATTGATGGTTATGCTGCCCCGTGAGAGCGCCACAACCCCTTCGGTTTGCAGATGTGCCAAAAGCCTTGTAACTACTTCCCGCACGGTGCCGATTTCGGCGGCGATTTTGGTGTGCGTTATTTTTATAACGGGGGAGTCGGCTAATTTTCTTTGCGCTATCAAAAGATTTGCCAACCGGTTCCCCACGCTGGAAAACGCGATGGTCTCCAGTAAATTTAAAATCAAATGCAGCCGAACCGCCAGTGATTGCGTTACGCTGTTTTTAACGGCTGCGTTCGTGTCGTACAACCTTTGAAGAACGTACTTGGAAATAAGCACAATCTCGCAGTCGGTTTCCGTTTCCATGCTTACGCTGTAAATAATTCTGTCCAACACGCAGTCAAAGCCAAAAGCGTGTATTTCATTGTCCAACACATGATGGATCGTAAGCTCCCGCCCGTCCGGGGAGCTTATGTACACCCGCGTTCTGCCTTTTTTAACGACATATACGCCCGGGCACTCCTTGTCGGCGCCGTTGTGGATAATCGCCCCTGCCCGAAAGAAAAGTATCTTTGTATTGTCTACGATACTTTCCTGGTCACTTTCCGCCAAATATTCCCAAAAGGGAAGGTTGGAACGGTAAAAAGCGGTCAAATCCCT
>JAISWA010000267.1 GCA_031271275.1 Clostridiales bacterium
CCGTACATACCACAGCCCGCGTCGAGTCGCACCTCTGCGTTGCACTGGTTGGCTGTGGTTATAGTATCACCATTTTATTGCGGAGATATGCTATTTACACAGTTTGATTTACATTCCCAGTATGGGCGGAGGATATCCTTATAGAAGAAAATGAAAAGCGACTGACCATCGTTGCTTTCCTTCACCTCTTGCTTAAAAGATACTGATTTATTTAACCCCTACTGGTAAACTTAGACAATGAACAGCTTCTAATAGACTTTTATAATTCGTGATATTCTGAGGACCATTTCTGTTTAACAGACTTAATGAGTCTTAACTTCTCGACCACTCAACAAATTAAATTGCAGCCATTGAGCTACACCATCATCTTCATTAGAACCGCATATTTCGTCTGCTACTGCTCGCACCTTGTTGTTTGCATTTGCGACAGCTATGCCTATACCACACTTTTCAATCATTTCCATATCATTATAATCATCTCCAAACGCGACAATTTCTTTTGTCGACATATTCATTAGTTGCGCAAGATGTGCAATGGCATTGTATTTAGAAACGCATTCGTGTGTAATTTGATACCAAGACTCGCCATTGTTTGGAAATAGCCTTAAGTCTGGATGCCTTTTCATAATAACATCCATGTGGTTATAATCATCACACTCGACAGATATTTTATAGACATCTTCCCTTACAATTGTTTTAAAGTCATGATAAACGAAGTTCCAACCCTCGTCATCCGTACCTTTTAGTGTTGAATAAACCGCTTCGTTTACGTACTGAAAACCACCAACCTCAACGCATAAACCATTTACACTTGAATCATTTACAAAAAGAGAGATTAATTCTTCATGATTTGGAATAGAAACACTATAAATTATTTCTGTATTTGAGACAATTGTGGCTCCGTTGTTCGCTATGACATAACATGAATAGTCATTTAACGCCCATTTCTTTGTAGTGCGTTCTGGTCGGGCTGTAGCAAAAGTCAATATAAAACCATGATTAAGACACTTACTGAGCATTGATTTTGTGTATAATGATATTGTCTTGTCATTTCTCAAAAGTGTATTGTCTAAATCTGTAACAATCATTTTTATGCTATGCAAGCAAATTTCCTCCTCACCAAAATTTCATGCTTATATAAAACATCTAAATAAGGATTATAATTCAGTAAGAAAGCTAAATTTAAGCCGAAGTTATGGCTGTTTAAAGAAAAAACCTTTGCGCGAGTTTCTATATTTTCTTTCGAAGTCTACGAGGTTAAAATAATATTTTTTTCTTACGGACTCACTCACAAATGTAGTGGAGATAATGTCGGCGTATACAAAACCTTTTTCAGTCAGTAGAATTCTTTCATTTTCAGTATAAATCATTTGTAAATCTTGTAAAGCATCAAACCCTTCTTTAAAATCTACACATGGATTTGAAGCATATCTAACATTAGGTTCCGAAGCCGTTCCTCGGCGCGCAAGGCAAGGCGAAAACAGATCCTTCGTTTCACTCAGGATGACACCGCGACCGACCACTCAGGATGACGCCGCGACCGACCACTCAGGGGGACACCGCAACCGGCGTCTGCTCAAATAACCACCGCCGAAAACACCCCCTCCAAAAGCTGATTGTAAAACGCCCCGCCGTGGGCGGAACCGACCTTTACGGCAACCCCGAGCGCTTGCCCCAAATCTTCAAGGGTCACGTCGTCCAACATCACGCGGGCGGCGTTTTTTTTCCCTTCTTGCCTGAACGCGTTTTCCGGCAAAAATAAAACCTCCGCGCCATCCTCCGCCGTTTTCCCCCGTATTTGCGCAATCACGTCGCGGCCCGTAAGCAGCCCCGACACGTTCACGCCGGTTCCGAAAAAGGTGTTTTCAATTTCATAGACGAAAATTTCCGAACCGGAGTGCCGCTCCGTAAACAGCGCGGCCAGCCGGCGCATAAAATCCCCTGCGGCGGTTCCGGTCACCAGGCCGGTTCTTTTAAACTTAACATTTTTCTCCCGCGTTTCTGCCCCCGAAACCGCGCCGTCCTTCTTCATCGCCGTCAAAAATTCCCGCTCAAACAGCGCCGTCATCCCCACGCCGTTTTCCAACTGCGGGAAATCCTCGTAGCGTTTGAAAGGGGGCATCGGTTTCCCCGCCTGCAAATAAAACTCGTCGGCGGCAAAAACAAACGCGGAGCCGCTCCGTTTCCGGCAATGCCGCTGCCAACGCTCAACCTGCGCGACAACGCTTTCGGCTTCCTCCCGGGAAAACGGCTTGAGCGGGTACAAACCTTCCCGGTAACGCGTCAGCCCCGCGGGCACGACGGAAACGCTCGCCGCGTTGGGGCGCAGTTTCCACAGCTCGCGCAGGGTTTCGTCCAAGGTTTCCCCGTCGTTGATTCCGTTGCAAAGCACAATCTGGAAGTGCATGGTGATTCCCGCCCGTTTGAATACGCGCAGTATTTCCGTCAGCTCCCCCGCGTGGGGGTTTCCGGTCATCAGCGCGCGTATTTGCGGGTTGGCGGCGTGTACGGATATCCGCAGCGGCGAAAGGTGGTAATAGGCAATCCGCTGTATGTCGGAACGGGTAAGGTTGGTGAGGGTCGTATAATTCCCGGTCAGGAAGGAAAGGCGGGGGTCGTCGTCCTTAAAATACAAAGTGCCGCGCATGTTCGGCGGCAGTTGGTCGATAAAACAGAATACGCATTTATTTTTGCAGCGCCGGGGTTTGTCCATCAGCGCGGTTTCAAAACCAAGCCCGATATCCTCGTCCTCGTCTTTTTCCACGACCAACTCCCAAACCTGCCCGTCGGGTTTTAAAATTTCCAACAGCAAATTTTCGTCCTGTATCAGGAAACGGTAGTCAAATACGTCCGTTATGGGTTTATTGTTAACGGAAACCAGTTTGTCGCCGGGGGCGGCGCCCATTTCCCCGGCTATGCTGTTCGGCGCAACTTCCGTGATAGTATGCATGGTATCTCTGCCTTTTTAGAAAGCGTTCTCTAAATGGGTTATTTCCGGCGCGCCGTCCTTTTGCTTCAGCACTTCCACCACGTCAAACCGGAAGTCTCCGCTCAAACGGTGGCGCGTGATGTAATGCAGCGCGGTCTGCCGTATACGCCGCTGCTTGACGCCGCCCACCGCCTCGCAGGGGTAGCCGTACAGCAGATTCGTCCGGGTTTTTACCTCGATAAAGACAATATATTCCCCGTCCCGGGCAATCAAATCTATCTCGCCGGATTTTACGCGGTAATTCCGCTCGAGAATCCGGTACCCTTTTCCGGTTAAAAACTTTTCCGCCTCATTTTGCCCTATCAGGCCCGCTTCCACTCGGTTTAACAACTTTCCGGTACGCCTCCAACCTGTCCAAATCGCTGATGAAGATAAGCACCTGCGCCACCACCTCGTATAACTCCGGCGGGATGTGCTCGCCCAACTCCAACTTGGTCAAGTCCTCCGCCAGTTGCGCGTCCTGATACACCGGCACGTTCGTGTCCCGCGCCTTGTCGATGATTTTATCCGCGATAACGCCGACGCCCTTCGCCACCACTTTCGGCGCTACGTCGGTCGGGTCGTACTTGACCGCCACCGCCCGCATACGGGGGTTCAGCGGCTTTTTATTTTCATCCATCTCTCAGACCCTCATATCAAAAGTAAACCGCTTGGGGAGTTCCTTCTTCTGCGCGTCGTTTTGCCCGCCGGGTTCCGGGCTCAGCAGCGTGAAAACCCCGTCGGATTTTTGGAACGACAGGCCCGAAACGGTGATATTTTTCTCGCGCAGCGCCCGCGTGAGTTTCGGCGAATTCGCGTTGAAGGTTTTGACGGTTTCCTCGTCCGTCAGCCGGAAATCCAACCGCGCCTCGTTCCCCGATTTTTGGATATACACCTCCGCGCGCCCGAAGGAAAGGGTTTCAAGGGAAATTAACGCGGTGGCGGGTTTTGCCGGGTCGGAAGCGCGCTTCGCGTCCTTAAACACAAACAGCTCCGCCTGCTTCGGCTCCTCCTGCGGGCCGGTCATAAAGGGAATCTGGAAATATTCCCGGTGCTTATCCGTCTGTTCCATGAAGCGCAGCGCTTCCTTGACGGTTTCCATCCGCTCCGCCGCCGGGTGCTTGATGGCTTTCGCGGTTATTTCGCTCAGCGCCCGGCTGACGGATTCGTACACTTCGTTGTAGTAGCGGTTTAAACCGCGGGCAGGGGAGGGCTTTACCCTCACGGGGCTGTCGCTGTTGTTTATCATAAGGAAAAAATGTTTCCTCAGCAAGTTCTGCAGCCGCTTCGGTTCGTCGGGGAAGTCAAAGGAAGAATCCGGCGGAAAATCCGGTTCGCTTGTAAACAGCGCCCGGATAATCTCCCGCGCTTCGGGCGATTTATCCCCGGCAAGGGCGTCGGCGATTTGCAGCAGGTTTTTCCCGAGCAAGTCGGGCTGCCTGAGTATTTTTTCTAAAATTTGAAGGCTCGCGGATTCCGCCGGGAAGTTTTCCCGCAATAAAAAAACGACCCGGTCCGCGGGCGTCTCCGTCTGGTTGGCGTATTTGAAAAAAACCGCGCGAAGCAAGGTTTGCGCGTCCACCGGCAAATCGTTTTCCAGTATCGCCCGGGCGAGGTTCATGTTTTCTTCCGTGACAAACAAGCCCGCGTTGCGCAGCGCCTCCCGCAGCATTCCGCTTTGGCGGGCGACGGGGTCGGGCTTGAGCATTTCCATTTTAATCTGACCCTTGAAATCATTTTCCTTTACCAGAAACAGGCTTTCCTCACCGATACGCGCCTCCGGAAGCACCCGCGTCCGCGCGGTAAAAAAACTCCCGTCGGGCAGGCGGACGGTGACGAGCCCCAGTTTGATGTCCGTTACCAACGCCTTAAACCGGTCGCCGGGGCGAAGGTCCAAAAGGTTCTTGACTTCCGGTACGGCTTCACCGGGTGGGTTGGCGGGGGCGTTGGGCAAATTGGCGTCAAAATTTATCAATGTTAATCAAATCCCTTGATTTTAAAACTTTTGCGGTGGTGCGGGCATCGTCCGTATTTTTGAATGGCTTCCCGGTGCGCGGCGGAACCGTACCCCTTGTGTTTCGCGAAACCGTATTGGGGGTATTCCGCGTCGAGCGCCTCCATTATAGCATCCCGCGTTACCTTGGCGAGTATACTCGCCGCCGCCGCCGCGTGGCAAAGGGCGTCGGCTTTGGGCAGGCAAAAATGATAAACCCCCGGGACTTCCGGGGAGAACGCGCCGTCTATGATGAGCGCGCCCGGTTTTACCGCGAGCGCTTCCGCCGCGCGCCGCATGGCGAGCATTGCCGCCCGCAGGATATTGATACGGTCGATGGTTTCCACATCCGCCATGCCAATGCCGTAAGCGTCCGCGTTTGCTTTGATGATTTGGGAAAGCGCGAGCCGTTTCCCGGGCGAAAGTTTTTTGGAATCGTCCACGCCTTCTATTAAAAGCCCACGGGGGAAAACCACCGCAGCCGCCACCACCGGCCCCGCAAGCGGGCCACGGCCCGCCTCGTCCACCCCGCCCACGGGCGCGTAACCCTGCGCGTACAAATTTTCCTCGTAAAACAGTTTATTCATTTCGCTGTTCCGCGCGTATCATTTCTTTTACGTGCAGCGCGCGGTCTTTCAGAGACTTACGCAGGTTCCGCCTGACGATGAGCGAACTTATCCATTTGAGCGCTTCCGCGTACTCGCCGAGTCTGCGGGCGGTTTCGCCGATTATATACGCGGTGGTATTGTCGTCCATAGAGCCGATGGGGAAAACCGCCGCCGCATACGCGAGCTTAAAGCCCTCGTAAGCGTTGCGCAAAAACAAAAGCTCATTCTCTTTATGGCGCATGTCCCTGAACAGCCACGCCGTTTTTAAACAGATAATCGCCTTCTCGCCGTGGTTCGCCCCCTTCACCACCGCGTTGTACAGCGCGAGCTTGTACCGCTCGACGGCGTTTTCAAGCCCGAGGGGCGCGGGATATTCTCTCGGTTTATAATAGGGGGATATTTCACGCCGAACGGTCTCGGCTTGCTTGTCGAGGATTTTTTTAAACACGGAGTCCATCGCGGCGTAACCGCAGTAGCCGCACAGCAGCACTTCATAACAGGTGGCGTTGACCGTTTTGTAATTCGGCTTCATGTCGGTGTCCGTGTCGAGAAGGCGCAGTTTTGATACACGCGTGATGTAATTGAAAAAGTTTTTACCGCAGACGGGGCATTCAAACTCTTTGTGGTACAGGTACGACATCGGGTCGTCCATGGGGGAGTCGGGCGAAGCGGTATTTTGTTTCACGTCGAACTTGACGGGGTCGGGTTGATACAGAATCGTTTTTTTTAAATCGGGATTCGTAAACCCAAGCGCTTCTAAACCGTCGAACACGCTCATGCAAATGCCTCCAGTTAAAGTACAGTGTACGGGCGCTATTTTATACTTATTTGAATTATCGGTAAAGGAAAGCTATACTTTACCCATGGACGCCATATCCGAAGCGATTTTGAAAAGAACCCGCGGCAGTTATCCTTTTCACATGCCGGGGCATAAACGGAATCGTTTTTATTTGCCGCAAAACCTGCTTGAACTGGATATTACCGAAATCCCCGGCGCGGATAACCTGCACGCTCCGGAAGGTCTGCTGCGGGAATTGCAGGAGGATATCGCGGCAATTTACGGGGCGGACGAAAGTTTCCTGTTGGTCAACGGCGCTTCCTCCGGAATAACGGCGGCGATATGCGCCGCGTGCCGTGAGGGGGAAAGCGCGCAAATCGCGCGGAACGCGCATATCAGCGTATACAACGGGTTGGTGTTTTCCGGCGCGAGCCCGGTCTACCTTATGCCCGGGCGCGAGCCCGGCGGGATAGTGGGCGGAATACTCCCTTCAACAATAAACGGGCGGGCGGCGGCTACGGTCGTCACTAGCCCGACGTATGAGGGTTTCGTCTCCGATATTGAATCTATTGCGGGGCGGGTACATTCCCACGGCGGGATATTGATAGTGGATGAAGCCCACGGCGCGCATTTCCCGTTTCATTCAACCTTCCCGCGGACCGCGCTTAATTGCGGCGCGGATATCACGGTCAACAGCCTGCACAAGACGCTGCCCGCGCTTTCGCAATGCGCGGCGCTGCACGTAAAGGGCAACCGCGTGGACCGGGAAAAACTGCGGTTTTATGTCCGCGCGTTCCAGACGACAAGCCCGTCGTACATGATGATGGCGGCGGCGGGTTACGCCCTGCGTATGCTGCGGGAACAGCCGGAACACTTTGAAAGGTACGCGGAGCGGTTGAAAAAAATACGCCGTGAACTGCCGGGGCAGGGGGGGGAATACCCCGTTGCGCTCTGTGATTTTTCAAACGGCAGTTCACACACAGACGAACCCGGCATATTCGCCTGTGATGCCGGAAAGCTGCTTTTCCGGCTTAACACACGCTTATCCGGCGGGGACGTTTTAGAGGTTTTACGGGAACGTTATAAATTGGAATTGGAGATGGCGCGTGGCAGATACCTGCTTGCCATGACTTCCGTCGCGGATACGGACGAAGGGTTCGCGCGGCTGACGGAAGCCATTGAGGAACTGAACCGCGAGCTTCCGTATATAAACAACACGCCGGTTGCACGGGGGAGCGGTTCCAAATCAACGTATGCGCCGGAAGTCGTTTATACGCCGCGAGACGCGCTGCGGCGCAAATCGGAAACGGCGGACATTACAAACGCTAAAGGCAGGGTTTCCGCTGAGTTTGTGGTTCCCTACCCGCCGGGAATACCGCTGCTTGTTCCGGGCGAACGGATTACCGGGGCGTTTTACGCGCAACTGAAAGAATACCGCCTTACTAAAAAGGAAATCAAAATACTGCAATGAGGTGTCGTCTTGGATTTATTACTCAATCTGGTCAGGGCTTCTAAAAAATACTGGGGGTATTTAATCACTTCCATACTCGCCATCATCGGAATGACGGCGTGCCAACTATACGCGCCGTTGGTGGTGCGCAGGCTGACGGAACTGGCGGTGAACGCCGACGCCAACCTTTCCTCCGACGCGCTGCGCATGGGTTTGGTTTTGGCGGTGGTTTACCTTGGGCAAGGCGCGTTCACCTACATACGCTCCTATTTCACCCATTACGCCGCCTGGAATTTTGTCGCCGACATGCGCGTGCGGGTCTATGACAGGCTGCAGGCGCTTTCGCTGAAGTTTTACCACGACAAACAGACCGGGCAGCTGATGTCCCGGGTGGTCAACGATACCGATAAGTTGGAAGTGCTCATCGCCCACGCGGTTCCCGATATCATTGTGAATATTATTATTTTGATTGGCGTCGCGGTGATTTTATTTGTTATCAATCCGGTGCTCGCCGCGCTCAGTCTGCTTACCATGCCGCTGCTCGTGGCTTTTTCCGTTTGGTTCAGCAAGCGGGTGCGCCCCATGTTCCGCAGGGCGCAGCAAATTATGGGCGAGCTGAACGCAAACCTGCAGGACAATATTTCCGGTATGAAGGAAATCCAAGTTTTTAACCAATACGAGCGCGAGCATGAAAAGGTCAAAACCACCGCCGTGCGTCATTCCAATTCCCTGTTGGATTTTTTGCGGCTCAGCGCCTTCTATAACGGTATCGTCCAGTACCTAAGCAGCATCGGAACGGTGATTGTAATTGCCTATGGCGGGTACCTCGCGTCGCGGGGGCTGCTTCCGGTGGCGGACATCGTCGCGTTTTTAATGTACCTTGGGATTTTTTATCAGCCCATAACCACGCTCGCCCGCGTAAACGAGGATTTGCAGTCTGCGGCGGCGGGGGCGGAGCGCGTTTTTGAAATCCTCGACGCGGAAATTGACGTGAAGGAAGCGGAAAACCCCCATACGCTTTCCCGCGTGCGGGGGCGTATCGAGTTCAAAAATGTGTTCTTCAACTATACGGACGGCAGCGACGTGCTGAAAGATATAAACGTAACCATCGAACCCGGCGAAATCGTCGCGCTGGTGGGGCCTACGGGCGTGGGCAAGACCACGTTTATCAATCTGCTGAACCGGTTCTATGACCCGGCGCGGGGGGATGTTTTAATAGACGGTTATAATTTGAAGGACGTGTCGCTGCGCAGCCTGCGGGACAATCTGTCCAACGTGATACAGGACGTGTTTTTGTTTAACGACAGCGTAGCCGAGAACATCGCCTACGGCAGGCCGGACGCGACCCGGGGGGAAATTACAAAAGCTTCGGAAGTCGCCCGGGCCGACGAATTTATTTGTCAGTTAAACGAAGGCTATGATACAATAATCGGCGAGCGCGGAATACGGCTCTCGGGCGGGCAAAAGCAGCGGCTTTCCATTGCGCGGGCGGTACTGCGCGACACGCCGGTACTGATACTGGACGAAGCCACCGCTTCTGTGGACGTGGAAACCGAAAAGCTCATCCACGAAGCCATGGACGAAATTATGAAGGGCCGCACGACCATCATTATCGCGCACCGGCTTTCCACCGTAAAGAAAGCGGACAAAATCATCGT
>JAISWA010000019.1 GCA_031271275.1 Clostridiales bacterium
TCGGCGGTGTCCCCGTGCCCGGGGAAGTGTTTTATCACGGAAAGCACGCCCGGCGTTTCATCCAACCCGCGAAGGGCGGCTTCCACCATTTCCGAAACGGTTTCCGCGTCTTTGGCGAAAGCGCGGTCGCCGATTACCCTGTTGGCGTCGTTGGACCAGATATCCGCCACGGGGGCGAAATCCACATTAACGCCCAACGAAAAAAGCCGCTCGCCGATGGTTTTGTACGCCTCAAACACCGCGTCCGCCCCCGATTGCGCAAGCTTGTACGCGGCGGGTATTTCTTCCTCATACAGCTTGTTTAAACGGGAAACCCGCCCGCCTTCCTCGTCGATGGCGATAAACAGCGGTATGGCGGAACGTTCCTGCAAATCTTCCGTCAGCTTGCGCACCTGCGCCGCCGACGCCACATTTTGTTGGAATAAACAGAACCCGCCGGGCTTATAATCCGTAAGCAGCCCCTCGAACTCCGCGGAAATTTCCGTTCCCGCCGGGGCGCGGGCGATGATAAGCTGACCGATTTTTTCACTGGGGGACATTTGCGAGAGCGTTCTTTCCGCGTAGGCATGGGCGGGGTCGGGCGCCGCCGCTGTCAGCAAAGCAAAGACAACGGCGGCGAAGGAAAGAAGGGATATTTTTCTCATAAGTTCTTGAGCAGTGCTGTCAAAAACGTCCAAACCCGCGCGGTGGAGGAAATGGAAAGGCGCTCGTCGGGCGTATGCGCGCCGGTCGCGTTCGGCCCGAAGGAAATCATATCGACGCCGGGCATTTTTCCCGCAAACAGCCCGCACTCCAGTCCGCCGTGCACGGCGGTGACGACGGGTTCCTTCCCGTAAAGCCCGCGATAAACTTCTGCCGCGGTTTTGCGAAGCGCGGAGCCCGAGTCGTATTCCCAACCCGGATATTCATGGCTGAAGGAAACTTTTGCGTTCAGCACTTCCCCCGCCTTCGAGATTTGCTCCTTTACCGCCTGAAGGCGGGACATGACCGAACTCCGGGGCATGATGTGAATTTCCGCCGCGTTTTCGTTCAATTCGAGCACGCCGACGCTGCACGAAGTTTCCGTAAGCCCGGGAATATCCTGGCTCATTCCCAGTACGCCGTTGGGGAGCAGCAGCAGCGCGGCAATCAGTTTGCGCGTACCTTCGCGGGTTATCGTATGCGCGGCGTCGGTTTTATCAACACGCGCACAGCCAATTTTTACCTTCGGGTCGGAAACGCGGTACTCATTCGCCAGTTCCTTCGTAAACGCTTCCGCGATTTTAAATACGGCATCCGCGTCGTCTTGGGGTACGGCGACCACCGCTTCCGCTTCCCGTGGGATGGCGTTGATTTTCATCCCGCCAGAAGCGCTCAGAGTACGAAAATCCACCGCCGCCTTTTCCAGTTGGACCAACAGCCGGCTTAGTATGCGCAGGCTGTTCCCTCTGTCCAGAATAATATCTTCGCCGGAATGCCCGCCCTTTAAGCCGCTCACTTCCATCTTGATAAAAGCGCTGCCTTCGGCGGCGGGTTCCCGTTCCACCGGAAGGGTAAGCAGCGCCCTGACGCCCCCCGCGCAGCCCGAGAAGAAAGTCCCCTCGTGGGAAGTGTCCATATTGATTAAACGTCTGCCGCGCAACAGCTTCGCGTTCAGGTTTTCCGCTCCGGACATGCCCGCTTCCTCGTCGGCGGTGAATACCACTTCCAAGGGCGGGTGCGCGATATCGCCGGCGTCGAGCAGCGCCATACCCGCCGCCAGGGCGATTCCGTCGTCCGCGCCGAGGGTCGTGCCTTCCGCGCTGATAAAGTCGCCGTCTATACGCAGTTTGAGCGGGTCTTTTAAAAAGTCGTGCACGGTTTCCCTGTTCTTTTCGCAAACCATGTCCAAATGCCCTTGAAGGATTACCGGCTCGCGGCCCTCGTAACCGGGCGTGGCGGGTTTATAAATGATGAGGTTGTGGAAACCGTCCTGCTCGACGCGCAGGCCCTTGCCCCGGGCGAATTCCGCGATAAAGTCGCTTACGGCTTTTTCGTTCCCTGATCCCCGGGGGATGCGGCTGATTTCCTCAAAAAACTTAAAAAACGAAGCGGGCTGCAAATTTTTTAATACCATAAACGCCTCCTGAATTCACGTTATCAACTCCGGTCTTTTTTTCCTCGTGCGTTCCACCGCCTGCGCCCTGCGCCATTCCTCCACCTTTTTGTGGTGCCCGGAAAGCAAAACCTCCGGAACCGCCCTTCCCATAAACGCCGGCGGACGGGTGTAGTGCGGGTATTCGAGCAAATTCCCTTCGGAAAAACTTTCGTCCCGGCTCGACTCGTCTTTGCCGAGCACGCCGGGTATCAGCCGGGACACCGCGTCCATCAGCACAAGCGCGGCGGGCTCGCCTCCGGTGAGCACATAGTCGCCCACGGAAACCTCGTCGGTCACGATTTCCTCGATTACGCGCTCGTCCAAGCCCTCGTAATGCCCGCAAAGCAGGATTAATTCCCCTTCGCGGGAAAATTCCTCCGCCATTCGCTGGTTAAAAAGTTTCCCCTGCGGCGAAAGGTACACCACCCGCGCGCCGCTTCCGATACTTTTGTACGCGTCGTAAACGGGCGGCGCCATCATCACCATGCCCGCGCCGCCGCCGTAAGGGGCGTCGTCCACCTGCCCGTGCCTGTTTACCGCGAAGCCGCGGATGTCAACGCAGCGGACGGAAATTAACCCCGCGTTTTTCGCGCGGCCCAGAATGCTGTGGCTTGTGGCTTCGTCAACCATCTGCGGGAAAAGCGTCAGCACATGGAAAGTCACCGCAGTCCCTCCGGCAAATCCACCGTCATGCGGCGTTCTTCTACCGAAACGGAGATTACGCAGCTTTTTATGGCGGGAATCAAAAATTCCTTCCCTTCGGGCGGCTTGACGGCGTACACGTCGTTCGCCCCGGTGCGCAGCACTTCGCGGATTACGCCGAGTTTTTCCCCTTCCAAAGAAAAAACATCCATGTCGATTAAATCACGGATGTAATACTCGCCTTCTTCAAGTGGCAGCGCCTTTTCGGGCGGTATTTTAATCACCGAACCGGTCAGCTTTTCCGCCGCGCTGCGGTCGTCTATGCCCGAAAGCTTTAAAATCACCATATTATTATGGATGCGCGACGACTGCACGCCGTAAGCTTTCACCCCGTTGCCGGACGCCGAAAGGAAAACTTCACCGAGCAGCGAGAACCTTTCCGGGTCGTCCGTAGACGGGAACACCCGCACCTCGCCCTTGATTCCCTGCGCCTTAACCACCGTACCTATTTCAAAAAACGCTTCATCCATCAATAGGAAAGCTCCATTTGCACCATATTGTCATAAAAAAAATCGTCTACCGGAAGTTCGTCCATACCGTCGTCAGTCAAGCCCACGGGAAGTTTAAGCACCGCTTCCGTACCGGGCTCCGCCCGTGACATATACACTTCCCCGCCGGTTAATGTCGCAAGCTCGCGCACAATAAACAGCCCAAGTCCGGAATGCTCCCCCCGCAGGTTATCGCTCACGTTCCGGGCGAAAACGTCCGTTTCCTGCGGTATACCCGGCCCGTAGTCCCGCACGGAGATATGCATATTCTCATGGCTTTCCCGTAACGCCACTAAAATTTCCCCGCATTCACAGGAATAGTGCGCCGCGTTGGAAAGCAGGTTTAAGAGAATACGTTCGAGTATCTGCCGGTCGAAAGCCATAACGCGGCTTGCCACGCGGCTTTCGAATATCAGGCGTATTCGTTTTTGGTCGGTCAGGACGCGCGCGTCCTCTACCAAAACGCGCACGGCGTTTACGATATCATTATTCCGCATTTGCGGCAGCATTAAACCGTGTATCAAACGCGCGCTGTCGTTCGCGTCGTGAACCAGTTTCGCCATGCGGTACCAATTCCGTTTCGCGTTCCGCACATAGGTAACCGCCTGCTCGGGTAAATCAGAAACGCGCTCGAGATTTTGCAAATTATTGTATAAAATCGTAAGCGGGGTTTTGATATCGTGATAAAGCTCCTCTGAGAAATTGTTTTGGAGCCCGCAGAATGGCGCGTTTGAAGTGAGATTCATGGTAAAAACCCTTTGTATGAAAATAGTTTTGAAGGTTTACCAGGGTATTATACAACAGAATTAAGGAGTCTGCCACGCGGTTTTTACGCGGCGCGCCCATGAATATTTCCGTACCGTAAAAAGGCGAGCCGGTTTTTTGTCATATTTGCAGCATTTCCCGGAAGGGATGCGTTTTGACTTCCCCGAAAGTTATCCCGTCGAGCTTGCATTGCTTGAGCTCCTTAAACGCGCCGTCCAGTGAAGGGTGCTTCTTCTCGGTGAAGATATGTTGGTAGGCATTTCATATCCTCCTCGTCTAAACTATAATACCAAACAATGTGTTAAAATAGAAAAAATTATAAGAGGAGTTGTAAATAATGGAGATGGTACTGAACGCAAATACATTGCCGGAACCGTTGTTTCGCTTGATACGCACAGAGAAATTGAGAGTAAGGGAAACGGGCGGTGAAATCCGGTTAATACCGATTGAGGAACCAATTGATTATATCAAAGAATTGCGCGGTTCTCTTTCAGAATACCCGGAAATGTCAGTTGACAATTTTTTAGCGCGTAAACACGCTGATAAGGGGTTGGACAAATGAACAAGTCCTACGTTTTAGACGCATGTGCTTTAATCGCGCTATTACGGAATGAATCCGGGGCGGAGGAAGTAGCAAAGGTATTATCCGCTGCCCTTGATAAAAAGGTTACAGTACACATGAACATTATCAATCTTTTAGAAATTTATTACGACCTGTACCGGATAACTTCCCGGGCAAAAGCCGACGAGGAATTATCGGTAATTAAGAAATTGCCTATCACATTACAATCGAATATAACCAATGAAATTTTTACCGAAGCCGGACGATTAAAAGCGTCCTATAAAATCTCACTTGCCGATTCCATTGCGTTAGCACAAGCCCTAACTGTAAACGGCGAATTATTAACGGCGGATCACCATGAATTTGACGGAATAGCGCAAAGAGAACCCGTTAAGTTTTACTGGATTAGATAAAACCCGCATATCATCTCACCGCTGCAAGCCTCGCTTCCGGCTCCGCCTTTTCCATATTCCTTCTGGCGGCGCTTAGCATAAGCTTAATGCGGTTAAGTTGGTTGACTTCGCTGGCGCCGGGGTCGTAGTCCACCGCCACAATGTTGGAAAGCGGGTACTCCCTGCGCAGCGCCTTTATAATCCCCTTGCCCGTCACATGGTTCGGCAAACAGGCGAAGGGCTGCGTACAAACAATATTGTTTACGCCGGAATGGATAAGCTCCACCATTTCCGCCGTAAGGAACCACCCTTCGCCGGTTTGGTTCCCCAACGACACGATAGGCTCGGCAAGCTCGCCGAGCTTTTGTATGGGTACCGGCGGGTGGAAACGGGCGCTTTCCTCCAACGCGTTGCGAAGGTGGCGGCGGTACAGCTCGATGACTTGTATCACCAAATTGGAGGTAATCCGCGCCTTCACGCTTCCCGCCAGGTAACGCTCCTTAAAGTTGGCGTTGTACGCGGTGTACAGCAGGAAATCCGTCAGGTCGGGCACCACCGCTTCCGCGCCTTCGCTTTCCAGTAAGGTAACGATATCGTTGTTTGCCGTGGGGTGGAACTTGACCAGAATTTCCCCCACGACGCCCACCCGGGGCTTTTGAATATCCCGCAGGGGCAGGTTATCGAAGTCGCGCACAATTCCGTAAATATTTTTCTTCAGCTCGCTCAGGCTTCCCCGCCGCACGGCATTCCGGCAGGTTTCGTTCCACTTTCGGTGCAGCGCGTCGGCGGAGCCGGGTATCACTTCGTAAGGCCGCGTTTGGTACAGCACCCGCATAAACAAATCGCCGTAGACCAACGACTGCATCGCGCGGTTTAAAAGCCGGGGCGTGTAAACTAGCCCCGGGTTTTTTTCAAGCCCCAGGGCGTTTATGGAAACCACGGGTATCTGAGGGATTCCCGCGCGCCGGAGCGCCTTGCGTATGAAGCCCACGTAATTGGTGGCGCGGCACCCGCCGCCGGTTTGGGACATGAACACCGAAACGTTGTCCAAATCGTATTTGCCGGAAAGCAGCGCGTTAAGCACCTGCCCCACCACGATAAGCGCCGGGTAGCACGCGTCGTTGTTTACGTATTTAAGCCCGGTGTCTACGCACGCCCGGTCTATGGCGGGCATGATTTCGATGTTATAGCCGCTGGAGGTAAACGCTTCCTCCATCATCGTAAAATGAATAGGCGACATTTGCGGGGTGATGATGGTATGCCTGCCCCGCATTTCTTTGGTGAAAACCACGCGCAGGGGGCGCTTTACGGGGGGGAGGGGTTTGTCCTTTCCCATATAACGGCGGTCTTTCAGCGCGGCGAACAGCGAACGCACGCGTATACGCGCCGCGCCAAGGTTGTTTACCTCGTCTATTTTAAGCGCGGTGTAAATCTTCCCGGCGGCGTCTAAAATTTCGTGCACTTCGTCGGTGGTCACCGCGTCAAGCCCGCAGCCGAAGGAATTAAGCTGTATCAGCTCTAAGTCGGAGCGGGTGCGCACAAAGGACGCGGCGGCGTACAGCCGGGAATGGTACGCCCACTGGTCGCGCACCACCAAAGGGCGCTCCACCTTCCCCAAATGCGCAACGGAATCCTCCGTAAACACGGCGACGCGGTACGAGGCGATAAGGTCGGGGATGCCGTGGTGGATTTCCGGGTCGATATGGTAGGGTCGCCCGGCAAGCACGATGCCGTTAAGCCCGTTTTGCGCTATGTACGCAAGCGCTTCCTCGCCCATTTTTTGAATATCGCCGCGGTATTTGCTTTGCTCCTTAACCGCCTTTTGCGCGGCGGCGCGCACTTCGTCTTTGGGGATTTGCGGGAATTCCTCTATAAGCCGCTCCGTCAGCTTCGCCGGGTCGTTTAAATTAAAAAACGGGTTGTGGAAGCGTATGCCGCGCTCGGCGATATCTTCCACGTTATTTTTAATATTTTCCGGGTAAGAGGTGACGATAGGGCAGTTGAAATGGTTGTCCGCCTCGGCGATACCCTTATGCTCGTAGGGGATGCTCGGGTAAAACAGGTACGTAACCCCGGCGTTTATCAGCTCCATAATATGCCCGTGGGCGATTTTAGCCGGGTAGCATTCCGACTCGCTCGGGATGGACTCTATGCCCTTTTCGTAAAGCGAACGGGACGAGCGGGGGGAAAGTTCCACCCGGTAGCCAAGCTCGGTGAAGAACGTGAACCACAGCGGATAATTTTCATATAAATTCATCACCCGGGGAATACCTACCGTTCCCCGGGGGTTCTTTCCGGGTTCGAGGGGCTTATAACCGAAAAGCCGCTCGTATTTTTTTTCAAAAAGGTTGGGAATGTCCGTGTTTGTCCGCTCTTTGCCCAAACCGCGCTCGCACCGGTTGCCGGAAATAAAGCGCCGGCTTTTGGGGGCTTTTTCGTCCGCTTCGCTGAACTGGTTGATGGTAAGCAGGCAGTGGTTCCCGCAATTTTTGCACCGCGTATGGGTGGCGGAAGTTTGCAGCCGGTCGAGCTGTTCCCGGTTAAGCAGGGCGGATTTAAAACCCGGCTGCCCCGCCGAAAGGGCGGTATACTGCTCCCGCGCCAACAGCGCCGCGCCGAACGCGCCCATAAGCCCCGCGATATCGGGGCGTACCGCCTCGCGCTCGCTGACTATCTCGAAGGCGCGAAGCACCGCCTCATTATAAAACGTGCCGCCCTGCACCACGATTTTTTTGCCCATCTGCGCCGGGTCGGTGATTTTAATGACCTTTTGCAGGGCGTTCTTGATGACGGAGTAGGCCAGCCCGGCGGAAATATCCTCCACCGCCGCGCCTTCCTTTTGCGCCTGCTTTACCCGGGAATTCATAAAAACCGTACAGCGGGAGCCAAGGTCTATGGGGTTTTCCGCGAACAGCGAGCGCTTCGCGAACTCGGCGATTGGCAGGTTAAGGGAACGGGCGAAGGTCTCTATAAACGAGCCGCAGCCCGCCGAGCACGCCTCGTTCAGCAGCACCGAATCGATAACGCCGTTCTTTATCCGTAGGCACTTCATGTCCTGCCCGCCGATGTCGAGAATAAAATCCACTTCCGGGTCGAAGAACGCCGCCGCCCGGTAATGCGCCACGGTTTCAATCTCGCCCATGTCCGCCCGGTACGCGGACTGTATCAGCCCCTCGCCGTAACCGGTGACGCAGGAATATTTAATCTCCGCGCCGCTTGGAAGCTTTTCGTAAATATCCAGCAGCGCCCGGCGCACCACGTTAAGCGGGCTGCCTTCGTTGTTGGCGTAATACTGGTAGAGCACCTGCCCCTCGCTTCCGATAAGCGCCGCCTTGGTGGTGGTGGAACCCGCGTCTATGCCGAGGAAAATATCCCCGGAATATTCGGAAAGTTCGCCTTTAATTACGGCGTTTGCCCCGTGACGGTTTTGAAATTTTATGTACTCGTCTTGGTTTTCGAAAAGGGGGGCGATACGGGCGATTTCGAAGGGGAGCTGCTTTTGCCGCTTTAGGTTGGAAATTAATTCTTCCACGGTCATGGGGTTGCCGGGGTTCTTTTGCGTGTCGCGCGCGTTTCCCGTCTTTGCCGAAAGCGCCGCGCCCAATGCCGCGAACAAATGGGAGCCTTCCGGCACGATGGTCTGGCTTTCCGTTAAGCGCAGCACTTCCACAAACCTTTTGCGCAGTTCCGTCAGGAAGTGCAGGGGCCCGCCCAAAAACGCCACGTTGCCCCGTATGGGTTTGCCGCAGGCAAGCCCGCTGATGGTCTGGCTTACAATCGCCTGAAAGATGGAAACCGCCAGGTCGGGCTTCGCCGTGCCTTCATTAATAAGCGGCTGTAAGTCGCTTTTCGCGAAGACCCCGCAGCGGGCGGCGATGGGGTAAATCACTTTACAGTCGCGGGCGAGCTCGTTCAGCCCTTCCGCGTCGGTTTGCAAAAGCGTCGCCATCTGGTCGATAAACGAGCCGGTCCCCCCCGCGCAAATGCCGTTCATGCGCTGCTCCAACCCGCCGGTGAAATAAATGATTTTCGCGTCCTCGCCGCCGATTTCGATTGCCACGTCGGTTTGCGGCGCGTACTTTTCGATGGCGTTGGAAACGGCGACCACTTCCTGTATAAATTCCACACCCACCCAATCCGCCAACGACAAACCGCCGGACCCGGTAATCATCGCGGTAAACGAAAAATCACCGAGCCCGGCGCGGGCGTGCTGTATCATGTCGAGAAAAGTTTCCTGTATGTTGGAAAAATGACGGCGATATTCCGAGAAAAGAATCGCATCGTCATCGGTAACCACGATTTTGATGGTGGTGGAACCGATGTCGATGCCCAAACGATAAATCCGCATACGCAAGCCCCCGCGCAATTTTTGTGTACCCGTCCAGTATACGATAAAACCGCTATCGGGTTTGACGGGCGCCCGTATTATAACGGGCGGGGGCGGCGGCGTAAACGGCGGGCTCACTCGCTTTGCTTCATTTTTTCGAAATCAACCGTTTAATCACGCCCGTCGCGACGGCGGCGACGACCAACGCGCCCGCGCCTATTTTTACGAAGGGGTTGTTTATGGCGCGTTTTAACATGTTTTCCGGCGGAGCCGCAGGGGGTTCGCCGCCGCTTCCAACGGCGCCGGGTTCCTGCCCGTCGTACTGGAAAACATGAACGACCCACTCCGGCGCGTCCGCGAATTTGCAGTACAGCCGCGCGACCTCGCCGAGCGGAAAACTGGGCAGCGAAAGCAAAAAGCCCCGGGTAAAGGTAATCGTCCCGCCTTCAAAATAAAAATCCTCCGGGCTTGAAAGCTCGCGGCTTACGGCCGCCGATTTCGTTTCGGAGATAATTTGCAGCCATACCCCGGTAAAAGCCGCCGGTTCGTCAAAGCTAACCGGGACTTCCTTAATCAAGGATTGCTTCTTTAGCATGATGCGGTCTGCGCTGCCCTGCATTTCGTTCCCTCCAGGAGTCGTCAGTTTTTCAGCGTCTTTTTTGTTTTTTCCGCCAGCGCCGTAACATTGTCATAGGACGCGTTTATGCTTGCGCTTATTTTTGTAACCATGTCGGTAACGTCGTGTATCGCCGTGTCCGCTTTGGAAGACGCCGACTGGGTGTTCTTGGCGGACGAGTCGGTGGTTTGCGCCAACCGGCGTATTTCCTCCGCCACCACGCCGAAGGCTTTGCCGTGCTGCCCCGCCCTCGCCGCCTCGATGGACGCGTTCATGGATATCAGGTTTACCTGAAGGGCGATTTTCTCAATATCCTTGATGGTGGCGTTGTATACGGTAAAGGCCTCGTTGATATGGTTTATTTCGCCTACGATTTTATCCGTGATACTTTTAATATATACGGTGTCTTTTAATATGAAGTCGAGGCTCTTTAGCTCCGACATGGCGGCGTCCCGGTCAAGCAGCGCGTCGGCGTGGGTTTTCTGAATGCAGTTAAGGGGAAGGTTAATGCCCTTGGCGATTCGCTTCGCCATTTCAAGGCAGGTATCGTTCCCGCAGGCGCCGCAGTTGAAATTGCGCGAGCTTTCGTCTGTTTTACCGAGGGCGGCAAAAGCGTCGTCGATTGCCTTCGGGGTAATGGGAATCGGCTTGACGGGCGTGGGGGCGTAATGCCGGATAAAGTCGTCGAGCCGCAAGGTCTTGTCAAACTTTTCATAAAGCGCGTTCAGGTAACGCTGCCCTTCGCCTTTTAAAGACGCCTGCCGCGCGCCGTCCATCGCGGTGTTAACGTCAAAAATATCTTTCCCTTCCGGGCATCCGGTGCCTATGTTGCAGCCTTCCGCGCAGTTAAGCACGTCAAATATAACCGGAAGTTTGGTCAGGGGCTTCAGCCCGTACTCGTCCAGCGCCTTGTAGACCGCGCCCGCCCCCTCGCACTTGTCAACCCGAACGGACTTGCCGAGGTAATGCTCCACGTTTTCTTTTAACCCGCCCGGCATGGAATACAAAGACCCGAGCCCCGCTTCGTAATGGTCAAACCCGCTTGCCTGAGCGGGGAAGCTGACATGGTGTTCCTCAATATATTTCAAAAGGTTCGTAAGCGTCACATTGTAATGCACCAGGTTTCCGGTGCTTTCAAACTCGGTGGATTTCGCGATGCAGGGCGAAAGCGCGGCGATTTTTGTGTTGATACCTTCATATTTTTTCATGTACACGGCGGTGCAGAGCATGGGCGAATGCACGGGCGAAAGGTACCGGAGCAACTCGTTGTGGTGCATGAGTATGTAGTTGACGATGGCGGGGCAGGGCTGCGTAATCAGCGGGTTTAGCCCGTGCTTTTGCAGGTACCGGATATGCGCCCATGTGCAGATATCCGCCCCGAGGGACACGTCGTAAATTTTGCGCACCCCGAGCTGACGCAGCCAGGCAAACACCCTGCCGAAGTCGTCAAAGTTGCTTTTGGCGGCGGGGGCGGCGAACAGGCTGATCGGCACGCCGTTTTGCAAATCATTAAAAAAACGCCCGGTATCGTCCTCAAAAGAACGGGAACCGTGGTTGCACGCCTTAAGGCACTCGCCGCAGGCTATGCATTTACGGTTGTCCACATGCACGGTTACGACGCCGTTGTTGTTCGACGTGATGTTTGCCTCGTCTATGGGGCAGTTCCGCACACACCGGTTGCAGCCGACACACTTGTCCAAATCGTTGCTGATGACATAGCGCATATGACGCCTCCTTAACGCATGGTGTTTTAAGCACTTTCAATAAAAAAAATAAGCGGACCCTTACATTTTTGTATATATAACATAACCCTATTTTAATTTCAAATTCGGCGTTAAACGGCTCGAAAAATTTGAATATTCCCGCGTTTTGTGGTTAACTGCCCTCATTAAAATCTCTCTTTGGAGCGTGACCGCTATGCATTTTTTAAAAGAACGCGCGACGGTAATTTACAGCGAGCTGTCGGAGGTGTGCCGCCGGAACGTAAGGGACCTGTCCGGCATTCATTTTAAGGAAGGTTTCTTCATTACGCCGGAAGAAGCCGCCGGAAGCGAAACCGCGCCTTTTTCCCCCTTTGACGAGCGCGCTGTGTGGAGCGTAAACGACCCCCACGCGTGGTTTACGGCGGATTTTACCGTCCCGGACGAACTGGACGGCAGGCAGCTGATGTTTTCCTTCTCTACCCAGGAAAACGGTTGGGACGCGATTAACCCGCAGTTCCTGTTTTTCCTCGACGGAAAGATAACGCAGGGGGTTGACGTGAACCACCGGGAGGTGCTTGTTTCGGAAAAAGCCGAAGCCGGGCGGCGGTATAAGCTCGATTTGCAGGCCTACGCGGGCAGGAGCGAAAAGCCCCTTGCGTTTAACGCCAAATACTTTGAGTTTCTGCCTTCCGTTTACGGGCTGATGATGGACATTAAAACGGCGGTGCATGTGCTTGAGAAGCTCGACAAAAACGCCCCCGCCTGTTACCGGTTGGAAAACGCCCTTACCGGAATCTTAAACCTGATAGACTTGCGCGACCCGGACTCCCCCGCGTTTTTAAGCAGCGTGGACGAGGCGCGGGCGCTTGCCGCCCAAACCCTGTACGGCGAACATTTGAACGTGATCGCCACCGCCATCGGGCATACGCATATCGACGTGGCGTGGTGGTGGACGGTGGAGCAGACCCGGGAGAAAGCCGCCCGCAGTTTCGCCACCGCCGTCAAGCTGATAGAGGAATACGGCGGGGAGGGGTTCAAATTCCAATCGAGCCAGCCGCAGCTTTATAAATTTGTAGCGGAACGGTACCCGGAGCTGTACGCAAAAATAAAAACCCTCGTTGCCGAAGGCAAGTGGGAAGCGGAGGGCGGCATGTGGCTTGAAGCCGACTGTAACCTGACCTCGGGGGAAAGTTTAGTGCGCCAGTTCCTGCACGGGAAGAATTTCTTTAAAGAGGCGTTCGGCGTTGACAACAAAATACTGTGGCTGCCGGACGTGTTCGGCTACTCCGCCGCGCTGCCGCAAATCATGCGAAAGAGCGGCATTCAGTATTTCATGAC
>JAISWA010000029.1 GCA_031271275.1 Clostridiales bacterium
CGCTCGGTGACTTCCCGCAGCACCACGGACGGCAGGTTGAAAGCGGGGGCCTCCTCCTGCAAGCCGCCGGAATCCGTCAGCACCAAATACGCCCGGCGCATCAGGTTGTGCATGTCGAAAACATTGATATTGTCCGTCAATAAAATCTGCTTATGCCCGGAAAGTATTTTACGCGCGGCGTCCTTGACCGTTGGGTTGGGGTGCAGGGGCCAGACGATGAATATTTCCGGGAAATCGTCGGCGAGACGCTTCACCGCCCTGCAAATATTGTCGAGGGGCTCGCCCCAGTTTTCCCGCCGGTGGGCGGTGGTGACGACGATTTTTTTAGTAAAGTCCAAGCCGTTCAGCGTGCCGTTTTGGAAAACATAATCAGGCTTGATGGTATAGCGGATAAAATCAATCGCCGTGTTGCCGGTTACATAGATGGTGCTTTCCGGGATGTTTTCCTTTAACAAATTGGCTTTCGCCGTCTCCGTCGGCGCGAAGTGCAGGTCGGCAAGGGCGGTGGTAAGCTTACGGTTGATTTCCTCGGGGAAGGGGCGGTATTTGTCATAGGAGCGCAGCCCGGCTTCCACATGCCCGACTTTCACCTGCGCGTAGAAAGCCGCAAGCGACGCCGCGAACGTGGTGACGGTATCTCCGTGGGCAAGCAGCAGGTCGGGCTTGAATTCTTCCAATACATTTTTCAGCCCGTACAACACGCGGCTTACCACGTCGTGTAGCGTCTGCCCCGCCGACATGACGTTTAAGTCGTAGCGCGGCTTTATATTAAATGGTTCCAGTACCTGGTCAAGCATTTCGCGGTGTTGGGCGGTGACGCAAACCTCACTCTCGATATCCCCGCAGTTTTGCAGCGCAAAAATAAGCGGAACCATCTTGGTAGCTTCCGGGCGCGTGCCGAACACGCTGATTACCTTGATTTTTTTCATTTAAATTCACCTCGGGAAAAATAAAAACGCATGGTTTATTTAACCATACGCTTAACGGGGACGCAACAAAGGCTCTAAACGCCGCGCTTGATTTTGGGTGGTTATGCGGTTATGATGGGAAACGAAATTTTTGGAGAGATGGCAGAGCGGTTGAATGCGCCGGTCTTGAAAAACTGTTAGCCGACTTCCCGAAGAAAGGCGAAAAGCCTTGTAATTACGCCATTTTCATGGCATAATGCGTAGTAAGTTTTTGCTATGTTTGCCCAAAAGATAGCGTCTGTTTTTGGGCTTCGTAAACGTTGGAGGATTAGCGAAGCGGTCATAACGCGGTGGTCTTGAAAACCATTTGACCTCACGGTCACGGGGGTTCGAATCCCTCATCCTCCGTCGCCATCAAATCCCGTAAATACGCGGTTTGATGGTTTTTTTTATTTCTTGGGACCGGTTAAAAATTCACCGAAAATTACCATCACGGTTAAGACTGTCCCAATTCTGCCGTCCACGATGATATAGCCCCGCGCTTCTTCCGGCTTCCCGTTCTCTAAATAAGACAGAACGGCGACCTTTTGGTGGTTCGCCTCGTGCATTACCCCCTCGGCGTGTTCCAAGTATTGGTTTATGCGTTCGGAAAGGAATAATTTAACAAAAACGCAAGCGCGCAGAAAAGCCCCGGAAGTGGCCTATTATACTGCCGGGGCTTTGATTATTGCTTCTTTACATATTTGGTATTTCTGCCTGCGCCCACCTTTTCGAGAAGATTATTTCTTACCATATAGGCAAGAACGTGTTCAACGGTTGTTGGGCTGACATCGGGCAGAACATAGCATATCTCTTGCTTTGAAATTGGGAGCAGGCTGTTTAACACGGTCGCCTCCACCCGCCCTTGCTTCGTTACTTTATTTGCGTTCACAACAGAAAAACGCTTATCAAGTTCCTTGTAACAGTACAGCAAAGTGGTGATGAAGTTTTCTATGAAGGGGAAATAACTGTTTTGCCGGTCATGCCATTTGTCTGAGCTTAACCGCAGGGCTTCATAATAATTTGCTTTGCTGTTGTTTATTTGCGCCTCAAACGAGATGTATTTCCCCGCGTCAAAGCCGTTTTTATACAGTAAGAGCAGAGATAGCAGCCGGGACATTCTTCCGTTTCCATCAGCGAACGGATGAATACACAAAAAATCGAGTATAAAGCACGGTATAAGCAGCAGTTGATTTATATTGTAATTGCTCCGAGCGTCCATGTAAGCAAGCATAAGCTGTTCCATCGTTTCCGCGGTTTCGTCAGCGGCGGTCGGCGTGAACCTGATGCGGCGCGCGCCCGTTGTGTCCACTTCCATAATGACGTTATCGGACTGTTTATAAAAACCACCGGTTACGGGAGCGTAGGACAGCATTATTTCATGCAAACGCAGAATATCGTTCTCCCGTATATCCAACGTACTAAAGCCCGTATGCACCAAGTTGAGCGCGTCACGATAGCCGGCTATTTCCGCTTCGTTATGGTTAAGCGGCGCGCTGTTTTGATTAACGATTTCATTTATACGCTGTTCGCTTGTAATAATCCCCTCTATGGCATTCGAGCCTTTAACCGACTGCACTTTCGCAATGCTTTCCAGACGGGTAAAAACGTCCGGGTAACTGTTTTTACGTTCGTTTTCCCGTTCGCGCAGACCCGCGATGGAACTGACGATATTAACAAGCCCTGCGGGCAGCATACCGTTTTCTAAAAGGGAATAGTCAAATGTACGCATAATTCATCACCCATCTTTCTGCATAAACAATAGCATTTTTATGCAGAAAGTCAAAACGATAGTGCAGATAAGTGTCCTAATATATCGGAACGTATAATCCGGCTATGCGGTAAAGCTATCTACAAAGAATTTCGGCTGTATGGATGGGTACAAAGCGGCTCCGCTTTACGCGGCTTTCTGCGTATAACTTTTAACATGCTCAAGCGCATGGAAAAAAGCCCCGGAAGTGGTCGTTAAACTGCCGGGGCTTTTTCT
>JAISWA010000055.1 GCA_031271275.1 Clostridiales bacterium
ACGAAGACAGTTTGCGGAACGAGTCCTTGTTCTGGTCAATGATGACGACGCTTTTTTCATCGTCGCTCAGGGTGTTGGCAAGGTTCGCCCCCAACCGCCCGCAGCCGACGATGATAATATTCCCGCCGCTCTTTTTCCCTTCCGGCAATTTCACAGCCCATCCTCCAATAAATCATTGTAATGTCCAGCCATTATAGCCCATAACAAACGTAATGCAACTTTAAAAAACCGGGCAATGGTTCGTACTCACACCATTGCCCGGTTTTTATTTTAATAATATATTCGATACGGGCGCGTCAGCCCTTAACGGCTCCGGCGGCTACGCCCTTGGTTATTTGCTTTCTAAAGATAAAATAGAAAATCAAAATCGGAATCAGCGAAATGGATAACGAGACGAAAAGCCTTCCGTAATTGGAGCCGAGGTTGCCGGCAAACCTGCCCACCGCGGCGGGGACCGACTTCAACGTATCTCCGGCGGTCAACAGGTTCATCAGAATAAACTCGTTCCAAGTGCCGGTAAACGAAACGATGGCGAGGGTAACGGACACAGGGGCGCACATGGGGAAGATAATGCTCCTGAAAATATTCAAATAACTCGCCCCGTCAATTCTCGCCGATTCAATCAGCTCATCCGGTATATTCCGCACAAAGTCCGTAGCCAGATAAACCCCCATCGGAAGCCCCAACCCCACATAGGGAATCAGTATTCCGAGCCTGGTATTAAAAAGCCCTGCGGCATTTATCATCAAAAAGAGGGGAATTAAAATAGATTGCAGCGTGAGCAAAATACCTACGATAAACAGCCCGTGCAGCAGTTTGGTAATTTTGTAATTAAACTTGGCAAAGGCAAACCCCGCCATGTTGGACAGCAACACCACTATCACCGTGGTAATGGTGGCGTAAATCACGCTGTTGATAAAGAAATTATAAAACTTGACCTGTATCCAGACAAATTGATAATTGCCGACAAACCACGTAGAGGGCGGCGCCAGTTTGTTGGACAGCATATAATCCTGATTGGTTTTAAAGGATTGAATAAAGAGCCAAATAATGGGATAAATCGCCATTACGGTGAAAAAGATTAAAATGAAATACAGCAGCACTTTTAAAATAATGGTTAATACCGCGGAGTTCTTACGAATTTCACCCATATCCTACGCATCCTTTTCTTTGAATAATTTGCCGACCTGACGGGTAACAATGATAAGCACGACGCTGATTAATACCATTACCGTGGAAATCGCGTTTGCCAACGGGTAATTGGGCGCTCCGCCAAATGCCGCGTTATACATAAAAATGGAAAGCACCCGCGTCTGACCCGCCGGCCCTCCGGCGGTCATGGCATAGATTAAGTCAAAGGTGCGCAGGGAGCCGGAAATGGCGAGTATCGCGCAGGTCACAATCTCACTGGTCATTGAGGGCAAAATAATATACCTGAGTACCTGACTTTCCTTCGCGCCGTCAATTCTTGCCGCCTCGTCGATAGAAGGGTCTATGCGCTGCATATGCGCCATAAATACAATCATATAAAAACCGGTAAACATCCAAAGGACTACCACCAACACAGGCGCTATGGGCGTTTTGCTGATGGTGAACACCGCGTCGGGGTTGAAAATCTTGACGATTTCCATATACACCGAATGTTGGCTTAAAATAAACACGTTAAAGAGTACGCCTATGATAACCGGCGATATAACATAGGGCAGGAATATCATCGTCTGAAAAAAGCTTCTGCCCCGTTTTATCAATTTTCGGGTGAGGATATACGCCAAAATGAACCCGAGGGGTATTTGACCAAACACCGATACGCCCACAATCAGCATATTGTTGCCAAGCGCCCGGTAAAAATTGCCCGCCGGCTCCGTAAGCATCCAGATATAACTGCTGATACCCACGAAGCCTATGTCCGGATTCCCGAAAATCCTGCCTCCGTTATAGTTGGTAAGGCTCAGGATAATGGAAAAGATGGTAGGAAAGGCCACAACCGTAAGGTAAATAAGAACGGCGGGCAAAACCAATACCGCGTAGGAAAATCTTTTTTGACCGTTTGTCGTCATGTGGCCTCTCCATCCAAATCTTTTATTTTTTGCGTTACTTAATCGTTATTCTTTATTGCGCCGCGTCCCAGGCTTCAAAAGCGTCCTGAGTAACCTGCGCGACTTCTTCCGGGGTCTGTACGCCCATGCCCAACGCCTGAAGGCCGTCGTTTAAAGGCTCGTATACGGGGCCTTGCAGAACGCCGTCAACCACCGCGGTGGAGGTGCTGTACTCGTTGGAGAAGTTCGCCATCTGTACCTGAAGGGGTTCAAGCCCCAGGGACGCGTAGTCAATGCCAATCCACGAGGGAGTGGGCAGACCGCCGTTGCGCACCATATGGGTTTGCACTTCTTCGCCGCAGAGCCATTTTACAAGCTCCCAGGCGGCTTCCAGTTTAGCGGAGCCGTCTTCCAGTTCCGCGTTAATGCCCCAACCGGTGCCGAGCACGGCGGAGTTGGACGCGTTTAACTTAACGCCGGGAAGGTCGATTTCGGGGAATACGGTAATCTTGAAGTTATCTTGCCTGTCGGGGGAAATCAAAGCTTCGCCGGTGGTATTGTCGGTGATGAACATACCCACGCGCCAGTCGCCGTCAATGTAGTACGCCCCCTGGTTGGTGGCGAACTGCCCGGGCCCGTCGCCGTAACCCAACGCGATGGAGGATTGCAGCAGCACTTCGTCTTCATACATTTGCTGGATAAAGTCCAACGCGGCGACAAAGTCGGGGTCGGTAAACTTGGCTTCGCCGGAAAGAATTCTGTTTTCCCAGCCCGCGCCGCAGAAACGGCCCACTACCATGGAGAACAGGCAGGACTGCATGACCCAGGTGTCTTGGTTGGGCATAATAACCGTTTCGTAACCCGCTTCGCGAAGGATCGGAACCTGTTCTACCAATTCGGAATAGGTCGTTGCGGGTTCAAGCCCTGCGTCCTCAAGCACTTCCAGGTTGGCGATGAACATATGGGTGGCGGTGTTGCCTTGGGGAAGCATCGCCATATAGCCGCCCGCTTGGTTTTCAGGCATTGTCGCCTGGGGGATATAGTTGGCGGCGAGCCCGTCGCGCTCAACCAACGGCGACAGGTCTTTGAGAAGCTTTTGGGTGTGCAGGGTGGTGGAACGCCCCGAAGGCCACGCGAAAAGCACGTCCGGAAGGGTACCGGCGGCGGCGTAAGCTTCTACGGAATTGTGGAAGGGCTCGTTATACTCGTCTTCTCTGGTGACCTTGATGTTCGGGTGGGCTTCGTCGAAAGCTTTCCAAACCACGTCAAGGGTTTCCATAGCGCCGGGCGCGGAAAGGTCGATGTAGTTAAGTACCCGCAGTTCGACTACTTCTTCCGCCGGTTCTGTCGGCGCTTCGGTAGCGGCTTCGGTGGTAGGCGCGGCGGTGGTGGCTGCCGTGGTGGCGGCGGTAGTCGCCGCGGTGGTAGCGGCAGTGGTGGCTGCGGTGGTAGCAGCCGTGGTCGCCGCGGTGGTGCTCGTCGTGCCGCCCGTGTTACCGCCGCATGCCGACAGCAGGCCGAAAACCATAACGGCCGCGATAACAAGGGCGAAGATACGTGCTTTGCTCATTTTCTTTTTCTCCTTTTCTTTTTGCCATATTTGCTTCACGGACAAGCCGTAATCGCCGGGAAATAATTGGTGCACAATGCCGAACCGTACATATTACTGAAATATGGGTATAGCAATTACAAACAACCGCAGTATACTATAACACAGTTATTTTGTACAGAAAAGCGGTTTTTTCAAATTTCCGTTTTTTTATTCACTCTTTCAGCGCGGAAGTCACCGCGGCAATCGCTTCCTCCACCCCGCTTTCGCGGCAGCGTTCCTTAAAGCGCTCAAACAAATCCCTCACCGGTTCCCCGCCGGTTATTATATGGTAGAAAAACATTTCGTAATCCACGGCGAGGGCGTCGCGCTCGGGAGCGGGAACCGCCTTGCACAGCGCGGTGGATATATCGTCGTCGCCTATGTCGAAATATTTCGCGGCGCTTTCCGCGAAGGCGAGCCGCAGGGACGGGTCGGTAACCGACGGGATGTTCGCGTCCGTTTCCCGTGAAACGTCCCGCGTAACCATCCCGAGCAAAAATTGGGCGGCGGGGTATTTCGCCGTCAAGTCATACGGCGCGAAAGCCTCCGGGTCGGTATGAAAAAAAATACCGCTTTCGCTTTCGGTATACGTCGCCCCCTCCACGCCGTACCGCGCGTAGGCGCGCGCCTGGTCCGTCAGCGTAAATTCAAATAAAGACACGATTTTTTCAATCTTGTCGTCCCGCAAGCGCGAGCTGAACACCCAGCCTTCCGTTGGCGGTACGCGCCCCCATGCGGCTTCCTCCCCCGGGGCGTTTGGCGGGTACATCACGCCGGCGTAGTTTCCGTACACCTCGCGCGCGGGCACCCCAAGCGCCTCGGACAGCGGAGCGAGCACACCCTCAAAAGCTTGCGCGCCGCCGTTCGCCGCGCCGGTCATCAAAACCGCCGCCTTCGTCAGCGTGATGCCGGAGACGCCGCTGTTCCCGTCGTCCGTATACAGTAAAAGCCCTTCCTCCCACAGCCTGCGGGCGTATTCCAAAGGCGCGAGCATGGAATCGGAATAGTACGCCGGAATGTACCGCCCGTCTTCAAGCAGCCAGTCGTCCGGGTCTATGCCGAACAGGTACGCGAAGCACGCGGAGGAATCCGTCGCGGCTACCGCGCCCCTGCGCAGCGCGTTTCGCAAGTCGTCCGTCGTTTCGGGCACGGGAAGCCCGAGCCGGTCAAACCAGTCCTTCCGGTAAAAAATGCGGGGCCCCCCCGCGGAATAGGCGGGTTCGCGGTCTATAAACCGCGGAATGTACCAGGTGAGCCCGCCGTACAAGTTTTTATAGGCTTTCGACATGCCGTCGGATTCAAGCAGCGCGGCGACGGTGGGGCTTGCTTCGGTCGCGCTTTCGGGAATGTCGCCCACCGCGCCGCTTTGAATCCATTTTTGCAGCCGCGAGGGTTCCAACGGGACCAGGCAGATATCCGGCGCGTCGCCGGAAGCGAAAAGCGTGTCGAGATAGGCGGCGTAATCTTCGGGGTAGGGCAGGGGGGCAATCCGTAGATTCAAACCCGACAAAATCTGTTCCGCCAGTTCGTCGCCCGCCGCTTCCCCTTCGCTTACAAGCACGCGCAGCGTATACACGCCGCCCTCGCCCGTGTCCTTGTCGGTTTCGGCGGGGATTGGCGGGTTGGGGTCTATTTCGTAATATTGCCTGACCTGCGAAGTGGGTTCCGTCGCGTCCCCGTCGCCTTCCTCCCCGGAACCGCAGGCGGAAAAAGCCAAAATAACCCACGCGGAAAAAAGTAAAAATATCATGCGGAAGCGTTTCAAATTAAAAACCCCTTCAAGCGGCGCTAAAACGCCGGCGCGTATTCTACCGCATTATACCGCTTAATCTCCACCCGCGCACCGGGGAAGCCGCCCCCGCAACGGCGGCGAGATTAATTTGGGCTGTAATATCCATCGTTTAAAATGAAAAAATAATTAAAAAAAGGTATTGCGCAAT
>JAISWA010000075.1 GCA_031271275.1 Clostridiales bacterium
CTTTGAAAAACCGCTAGTTCGCTCACTGCCCTCATTTGACGCTTCGCAAAAATCGTGAATTGACAACTGTAATATTAGGGCGTGTCTTAAAACATCCCCCCGTGGCAGGCTATCAGCTCACGGGTACCCCCGCTCAATTGCGCGCCTTTAAAATTGCAGCCCGTCACAATCAAGCCCGGCGTATAGTTCCGGTACGGTTTGGCGGTTTCCGTTTTAAGATCGCAGAAAAGCAGGCAATCGTCCGCGATTTTTATCACCAGGGCATCCTCGTTCCCCGGCAGCGTAACAGCAGCGCAACGGGATGGTCCCCCCTCAAAAAAATTAAGCAAAGGGCCCTCCGGAATCCTGTCGCTTGTATGCCTGCAAAAGGCGTACTCATAAATCCCGTCGTCGTTCTTTCTGTACGCGTATTCGGAAAAGTTCCCCCCTTCCCCGGGCAATACCGCCGCATAAAGCAACCTCTCCCCATATTCGTGCGCATTTCCGTGCCCTGTCCCCTCCGCGGCGCGGGGAAATATTTTGGAACAGCGCAATGTTTGTCGGTCAAATTGGATTACGCTTTTCTCAAAGATAAAATAGCTCAGATTATTTTTAGATAAACTCGCCGGAAAATCAAAATAGGAAAGCTTAACCGCGTCCCGCAACAGCCGTTCTTTTTGCGCGTCATCGGGATGACTCAGCGATTCAATCAGCCGCCCGCTTTTTGAATCGATAACGCAAACGAATTTATTGAAACGGCTCACCATAAACTCCCCCGTTTGCGTTTTTAAATAAAACCGCAACCCCGATTTTTCGCCGTACCCATACCTTGGGGCAGCCGTTGCGGTATCTAAATCATATTCATAAATATTTCCGCTGCCGTCGCGCGATAAGAGCTTTCTCCCGCCGTGGCGGCCGGCGCTTTGCTCCAACCGGCAGCCGTTAAAGTCATCCGGAAATGTGGGCGTTTCATAGGGCAAAATAAAGCCGTCAAGCTTAACGGAAGCGCGGACGCGTTCTTCTTTGACGCTGTAAACCGTACATTCGTTTTTATGGGAGAACATCAGCAAAAGGTCGTCGTCGCCCCGGGCGAACATAACGCGGTTATCGGGGTACCGGGGGCAGTCGCCCGGGAAAGGGCGGTCCGTTACGCGGCAATGCGGCCCGTCCAGCGCGATGATTCTAAGGCAGTGGTGTTTCCATAGAACGATTTTCTTATGCGCTGCGTCTATGCAAAAAGGCGGATGTAGGGGCGCGTCCCAAGGGGCGTAACCGAAACCGTCAGGCAGCGCGTCCGTATCCGTAAACAAGGCGCGAAGTTCCCCGCTTGCGGCGTTAAACAAGGCGATATGAATAATTTCCCGGGGCGCGGTGTGGTAAAGAAAAAGGCATTCTTTTTCATTGAGCGCCCAAAGTGCCAAAAGGTTTCCGCATTCGGGGATTTCAGAAACGGAAACAGGGTTCGCGACATGTTTTTTATATACCGCCAGACGGCGGGCGCGGGAACGGGCGCCGCCGTAAACCACGGCCGCGTGTTCCCCGTCCGGGGAGTAACTTGCGGCAAACGCTCTCTCAAACCCCTCTGTGCCGTATTCCCTATTGCCGAGCGTAAAATCGTATTCCGAAACGAATGTTTTTTCCTTTTCCGTATAGCTATTCCTAAAATTACGAATAACCAAAAAAGCGCCGCCGGAGTTGGAAAAAACAAAATTTTCCGACAATCGCTCGTTTACGTCAAAAGACGGAAGCTGACTTTCCTCCTGATATCTTTTTTGCAGGAACATCCGCTTCTTCCACTTGTCCCGGAACCCCATATAATCGCTTGCGTCGAGGCTTCCCGGGTCATCGTTAAAAACAAATTCCCTTGTCTGCTCCTTTTCGTCTTGCGGGTGCGCAACGTCCTTAATTAAAACGCTGCCCTCGCACCTTCCGGTATTCACGTCCCAACGCTTCGCGGTGTTGTCCTCCGAAACCGTGGTCAGATGCCCCCCCGATTGGGAATAGGAAAACGTGATAATCTTTTTGGTATGCCAATCACTCAGGAAGGTTTCATCCGAAATTTTCGCCCCGCTGAAATCAGCCGCAAGCCGGTTTTCGCCCCGCCCTGCCGAGCAGGCGACCCCGTGCAGCCGGCAGTCGCTCAAATCCAACCCGGAAAAATCCTCCCCCGCCAAATTAACGCGCGCGGCTTTCAGGGTTTCTATTACGTTAAACACGCTGTATTTTACGGGCGCTTTCGTTTGCCGGTAAATATTTAACACTATCCGCAGCAGGTTCCCTTTCCCCCGCGCCGTAACGGGGGCGTTTTTGTGTTCGCCCAGTATTTCACCGATAAAGCCCCGCTTTGTTTCGCTCCACGCGCTGTTATCCATCCGCGAAAGGGCGTTCACCGCGTCCTCATATAAATCCGCGCCATGGAATGCCCGGGCAATCCGCATATGCTGTATTTCAAAAAAAGCCGCGAAATAATCGCGGAAATAGTGATGGATAAAATAATAAGTGAACTTATCGTCGCGGTACATTACCCCCAGGGTGTTGACGATGCAATCCAACGCCGCGCCGCTCCCGAGCCGCTTCCACGCGTCCTTAATATTGCCGACGCCTTGGCTGTCGGTTTCGTATTCGGGGAATACGATCACTTTGCCGTTCCAAAAATTCCCCAACCCCTCGCCGGAATCCAAGGACGTATCGATAATCCGCCGCAACTCCGCCTTTGAAACGCCGAATACCCCGGATTGCTCCATTTCCCAACCGACGCGCGGCAGCAAAAAGTCCAACGCGAACCATGCGCGCAGCTTTTCCCGGGGCGAAAGGGGGCTGCGCTGCCCGGCGTATGTTTTTTCCGTGTACGCGCCGCCGTCGTGGTTAAAGTAGCGGTACAAAATTTCCCCCCGGGTTAAAGCCCGGCTCGCCCCGTCTTTCTTCTGCGCGGCAAACATGCGCAGGAACAGCGGAACGCGCAAACATTCGACAAGCCCGGCGGAGCCGGTTATTTCGGAAACGCTCTTGGGGCTGTAATTTTTCTTGGAAAGATAATGCCTGATATTTTCTTCCCGCAGCCCGGTAAGCTCAACGGTTTTAACGCCGTCCCCGGTCAGGCGCGCGTCCTCCGTTTTCCGGCTGACCATAATAACCCGTATATTCTTGCAGCGCATCATCGCCTTTATTTCGCGTAAAAGCAGGTAGGGTATGTCCGTTTCCGCCCCCCGGCTCACCTCGTTAAGCCCGTCCAGCAGCAGCAGGTACTCGGGGCTTTTATCGCTTACGGGCGGCTTGTTAAATTCCGATTGAATACGCTCCAAAATTTCTTTCGGGGCGTCCTCCATTTCCCCGCCCGTGATTTGCGCCGCGATATACCGGTAAATAAAGTTGGTCCCGCCGTTCGTCGGCGAATACCACGCCCCTATGCGCGGGGGGCACCGGTTTAGCGCGATAAAAACCGGCACGGCGTTCTTGGGGGAATACTTCCCGTCATAGGCGTTCTTCATCATATTAAACAGGAAGGCGGTCTTGCCGACGCCCCCTTCGCCGGTTACGAACATATGGCAGGGGGCGCAACCATCCAAAATTTCCCGCAGGGGCAGAATGCTGCCGCCCTCTTTGCCGCAGGGCAGCAATTCCGGTTGGAAGGCGCGGTTAAGCCTGTCAAAGCGGCGCCCTTCCTGAACGGATTCCGCATAAAACCGGCGGGACGCGTCCCAAATCGTTTTCTTTCCGCTCCTCCGCTCATGGGAAGGGGTCTTATTCCAGTCGTTGGGGTATTGAAGCGTGGTTAAAAACGTTTCCGCCAAAAAAGCGGCGGCGTCTTTTTCCGCGAGCGCGAGCAGACGCTTCGCGTCCGTATCAGGCAAATTTTCGGAACGGCTTATCAGCCCGCTGACCGCGCTTACCAAGGGGGCTTTTTTTTCGTCCGGGATTTTTTTTAAAACTTTCTCTGAAAAATTTTGGGCGGCGGTACTTTTTACGGCGTCCCTCATCGCGTCTTTCCGGACGTAGCTCAAAACGTTCTTTTTGCAGCTGAGCAGCTCGCTCGGCTCTTTTTTGATGTACCGCTCCTCATCTTCCCATTCCTCATAGGAATGAAAGGGATTGTTCACCAAATCGAACAAACCGTTAACCGCTTCCTCATTGGTCAGCGAAGCCGCGGTTTTAATCAGCTTCGCGTAGTTCCCGAAACAAAAAACGTCCATATTGCTCCCCCCGATACCCACCCGATACCCACCCGACGCCCGCCGCCGGCTTACATCCGCGCGTTTAAGCGTATCAAAAATACCCACCCCGCGCAAACGACGGCTTCCGCGCCGGGCGGTAGCATAGCCCTGTCAGCGGAGTTTACGTAAACAAAGCTTTTCAACAGGGAATGCCCCCGGCCGGTTGGCGCGCGCGCCGTCAGCCGGCTGCGGCTCCCGTCAAAGGATTGCGCTAAGGAAGGGGGTGAAAGGAATGAAAAAAATATTAGCGATATCGGCGGCGCTCGCCCTCGCCATTTTGTCCGCGGCTGCGGTTAATTGGGTTGAAAGGCCGGAAGAAGCGGTTATGCAGGTTGCTTATGGTATGGATTATGATGTGGAATAATCATTGTTATAGCTTTATACCAAACTCCGTATTGGCGTAGTTTTCAAGCGTTTCCAATTCGGACAACCGGTTAAACCCGCGCAAAAGGGAGCGGGCTGTCTTTAACATACCCGCTCCCTCCGCTTTTTTGTCTAAAAATATAAAGCCGCTGCCCTTATTGATGAGAAACAGCGGATGATAGAAACTGTCCCGGTGTTTTTGGCAAAGCGCGATACCGTCGTCGCAAAGTGCTATCGCTTCGTCATGTTTTTTTAAAAGCCCGAGGTTCTTTGTAATGTTATATAAGAGGCTGATGTAGGTTTTTGCCTTTTCCTCGCCGTCCGCGTACCCCTTGTCGACAGCGCTTTTTAATTTAAGCAGTATTTCCGTGGATTTTTCCATCGACGTTAAAAAGTTCCGGGCGACCGCAATTTGGTTGACCAGTTTTATTTCGTCGAAGGAAAGCGCATAGGTGTCTATTTTTTCTTCGTCAAATTCCGGTATGGTTATTTTTAAACCTTCGGCGGCGTAATCATACATGCTCTGATAATGTTTTTCATGGAAAGCGAGTATGGACCTTGCCCTTAGCAAAAACTGACGGTTGATTCCTTCCTTATAATTGCCGTCCGTTTCAAGCCGCGCCACCATCCGCCTTGCCTGTTCGTCGCCTTCGGCGGTTTTTTTGCGCAGCAGTTCCGTAATCGCGTCCTTTTGGTCGATGATTTTCTTTTCCTCCGCCGTCGCCACGTCGGAATAGTATTTGCGCGGGTTTTCGCCCAACCGCTGCATCAGCCGCTCAAAAATATACCAGTCGGGGCGGCGCTGCCCCCGCTCTATGCGCGAAAGGCTGTCTAACGAGCATATCCCTTCGGAAAGTTCTTTCAGCGTCAGCCCCTTGCTTTTGCGCAGCTCCCGGATAAGGGTGTCCCCCCGATAAATTGGCATAAGCACCCAACTCCTCCCGCAAAATAGTAACAAAGTTTGCGGAAAAAGTCTAACCATTCGTGAAAATGCTTCGTCGCTGCGCTCCTCTGGCATTTTCACGATGTACGGTTTGAATGAATCGGCTTCAAATCCTCACTTTGTTCGGATTTGCGGTCGCCGATTTCCCTCAGGCGGGCAAAGCCCGCCTTGCGGATTTAAGTCTGCGACGCCAAAGATATACTCACGGGCGAAAACATCTTCTTGAAGTCAGGTTGTCAAGGGTACAAAGTCCAGATATACTACTTGACGGCAAACGCATCAGTCATTTAACCCGAAATCCTTTGTATTACAAGCGCTTTTGAAATAGCAATTGAGCATTTGTATGATTAGGCAGTATATAAAAAAGACCGGACAACTCATTTTTGAGGTGTTCGGGGAAATTACTTTTCACTTAAATTGCCTTCCGGCCACAGACAAGCTACATAGTTCCATGTCTTCCCTGATCCAGCTTGAGTTTGCTTGCGCCCATAAATCATCAATTTTTTCGTGCCATTTTTCAGTTTAACTACCGAACCAAGCGGTAAATATTCAAAGTTATCATTCATGGTGATACCTCCGTTATATTCATCCTGTACACACTTACTGTTTTCTTTATCTGTTCTAGTAAATGCGTTTTCATTTCTACATTGCCATCGTGATAGCGAATGGAAATGCCTGCTCCATCATCCTCCGAGGTTATCGCATAGATAGTCTGCCCATGCACATCAATTACATCAATTTCTAAAACGCCAGAAACATCCCAAGACGTACCATCTATTATCACATCCGTTAATAGTCGCAAATCTGCATTGTCAGCAACGAGACTCATTCCGGTACTATTCTCAATGACATCGCAATATTTCCACAGGTCAGCAAATCGGTTGGCGACATCGCGATAAAAAAACGTAATGCGGTAACGCAATCCTCCCAATAAGGCAACAATTAAGTCTCGTCGAAGAAAGCTTGACAACACACCAAAATAAGTATCTTTTGCTTGAAAAGATGAACTTGGACCGAGGTATATTCGCCCATCAGCACACTCTAAATAAAGCAGGTTTACGTCAGTCATCATCTATCATCCTCGCTGTATATTTACTCTTTCTGGCTAAATTTCGCATCGTGCGCGATATATTCTCTCGCAATCTCGGAGATACCACCCAACAACAAACAGCAAGAGCGCTTGCTCTATACTCTCAATATCGTCGCGAGTTATGGCTCGAAGGTTTCAACATAAGATTAATCCATATTAGGTTGTTTTACAAAACTATCGTGAATAAACCAATACAACCTTTCTCAAAAACTACGACATTGGGAGCAGACATAGGCACCGCCTTTTGCGCCTGCATATCCTCCAATCCAACCTCCTGTTGAAGTTGCTACTGAGGTAATAGTGGCATTTCGTCCTTAAGTATATCAAAACGCGTTCATGCGTTTGACGCGGACAGCGACGCCAAAATTTCAAAAAAATTATTAAAAAAACGCTTTTTAAAGAGGCAGATAATAATTATAAAAGTATTTATTACTATTTATGAAGCTATTTATTGCATTTAAAGAGTGCTTTTTGCAATGCATATAAAAATATCATAGCATATAAAACCTATAGGCATGTATGTTTTATCGGCGTTGCCGTTCAGATTTATTTGCTAAAAACGTCGAATGTAATGGGCGGGAGATGGAGTTAAAATCATAGGCGTTTATAAAAAATAAAATTTTGAGAGGATGATTCTATGCGCATCAAAAAAATTTCCGCCTTAAAGAAGCTGAGCTTTTTTATGGCGCTGCTGATGGCGCTGACACTGGTGCCGGTTGGTACGGCGTTGGCGGCAGCAGACCCGACCATCAGGCTTGTGGAGTTGGGGAACGCGAAAGGCGGAACGAAACCGCTTGCCACTGCATCCGTAACTTTTAAAAGCACGAACAACGAAGAAGTCAGAGCGCTTGCTTCTGATGGCGAGGGAGCATTTAAGCTTGGCGGCTATTATGATTTTGGCAACCTTACCGTTGTGCCGCAGGACGCGAACAAGCTTTATTACATTGATACAAGCGTCTACAGCATTTACAACCAGAACTATAACTTTGTGGCTGTCGACACAACAAACGGCGTAACCGCATGGGTCAACAATGCGAGTCAAAACTCACTGCCAGACCCCTACGAGCTTGAGTTCGTCCGGTTTACCCCGGGCAATTGGATGGTTGATTTGGTGGTGACGGACAGCGCGGGCGAGCAGGTTCCGCTGGATGAAGTGGCGGACTCGCTTAGTCTCAGCCTGCACATTAATGAGTACCACGACATAGACCCATCTTCCTACACCGTCCGCGTTACCTCGACCGGCAGCGCCATTTCACTGGACATCGGAAAAATTATAGAGGATACGGTGCTCGGCTCTGCCACCGGAAGTGACGGCGTTTACCCGATTCGCTCCTACAACAATATTTCCGCTGACCTGACCCTTACCGACCTTGCCGGAAACGAACTGACCGGACATGGCAATGTGAGTCTCTTTGATTACCTGCGTGATTACGAAAGCGGGCATACGGTAGGGGTTCAATTGAATGATGTGTTTCAGGACCCGGAAAAACCGCTTATGAAGCCGCACGAGTTTACCATAGCGTACAACGCGCTTACGGGAAGTTATGACATACCGCTTGACGTTAAAACAGTTACCTATCAGGAAGACGGCAGCCAGGACGCGCAAACGATTAACCCCAACGAATATGACGAATACTATGTTCCGGTGTTGGTAAGCGGCACCATTGTAATGACTCCGCAAACTCCCTCGGAAATCTATTCGCGGAGCGGCAGGAGTCTTGTAACCGCGCCCTCGTATTCTTTCCGGGCGGCGCGCAACGATTGGAGCAGGTTGCATAGTTTTTATCAAATAACCGACGAAACGCACCCGGTCACTTTGACCCTCCTCGACGATGAGCTAAACGCTATTGATCTGGAGGGCAAGACCGTTACGGTTAAAACGGCGGTTGGCGGCGTTCCCACAGATAATACGGAATTTACCGTTTCGGGCAACCAAATTAAAATAAACGCCGGTCCGCTGATTACGGCGTATATGAAAGATGACGTTAACCAGCCTGTTACATTTAATGTAACCGTAGACGGGTTATCCGGCGCTTACACGGTTTACGATGGCAACTTACTGGAGATGTATACATCATATTCCCGTGGAAGAATAGATTTAAAAGGAACCGACACCCCCGACCCTGACGCGCCGACGGTCACCTTTACCACACAGCCGCAGGCGGTGACTGATGTGGAGGCGGGCAGTATCGCCGGCAGCCTGTTCGCGGAAGCGGAAGCGTCGGGAACCTCCACGGTATACTACGAGTGGTATGTCAATAACGAACCTTCGCCGGAAGGCAGCGTCTACACCGGCGAACGCGGAAAAACTTTTACTTTGCCCGCAAATTTAACCCCCGGCACTTATTACTACTATTGCAAAGCCTCGGCGAGTTTGAGCGGCGTAGCCGGCTACGCCTACAGCGACGCAGCCGTCGTAAACGTCACCGGTCCGTCGCTTACCTATGCGATTTCAGCGGCGCCGGCTTCCCTTGATTTCGGTACGGTCGTATTGCCCGGCACACCGGCGGAACAAACCGTCACCGTCACCAACGCGGGCACGGGTATCGTTACGCTTAACACCCCCGCGCTAAGCAACCGCAATTTTGTGCTTTCCCGCGACTTAAACACCAAAACGCTGCCCGCGGGCGGTTCCGCAAACTTTAGCGTCCTGCCCGCCGGGGGGCTGCCCGCCGGTTCGTACACAGGCGCGGTTACCGTCTCCGGTTCCAATTCGGTGAAAAGTATTGAGATTCCGCTGTCATTTAACGTAACGGACAGCGTGGTCATAGGGGACACCGCGGTAAGCGTCTTGCCCAAAACGGCGGCGCTTGAACCGGGCGGCGCGCAAAACTTTACCGCGCGGGTTACCGTTTCCGGCGCGCCTGACGAAACAAACGGCGTGGCATGGGAGCTGACCGGCGGGGCTTCGGCGGACACCCGGCTGACGGAAGTCACCACCGGAAGCGCGCTTCTGGTGGTGGGTTTGGATGAAACCAACCCGTTCGTATATGTAACCGCGAAAGCGGCAAACGGTTCCTCCGACACCGCAATCGTTACGGTGGACACCGGCGAGGAACCGCCGCCGCCCACTTACCGCATCTCGGCAGCGCCTTCTCATATCAATTTCGGTAAACTGACAGCCGGCTACGCGCAGCCCGCCGCGAAAGAAATCGCCGTCACCAACACCGGCACGGGCAATGTTTCGCTTAACGCGCCTGCCGTAAGCGACCGGTTTGAAACGGCGGCGGCAATGACCCCCACGGAATTGGCGCCAAACGGAACCGCCGCTTTCTCCGTCCGGCCCAAGGCGGGTTTGGCTGCCGGTGTGCACACGGGTACCGTTACCGTCACCGGCAGCGACGGCGTGACCGCTTCCGTGAGCCTGACCTTTGAAGTAACTTCCGGCGGAACGGTGGTTCCCCCCGGCCCCGGCGAAAACAGGCCCACCCCCGGCGGTAACCGTCCTATCGGAAGCGGCAGAAGCGGCGGAGGCGGCGGAAGGCCGCAGCCCAAGCCCCCGGCAAACCCGGTATTCGGCGCGTCCAACCCCAAACCGACGTCCGCCCCCGCAACCGCCGCGCGGGATGCGGTAACTTTGCCCGCAAACGGCGGCGCGGTTTCGGTGGAATACACCCTGTCGGGCGGAACCGTAACGGTTTTGCTGCCCAACGCGAAACTGACGGAAATAATCGAAAACGCGGAAGGCGATACCGTCTCCTTCGACTTATCCGGAATCGAGGGCGCGGGAATCGCGGAACTGCCGAGAACCGCGTTCGGCAGGTTCGCGGACGGGGGACTTTCGGTGGAGATTCTTCTTCCGGAAGGCGCGGTAACTTTTGACGAAGCGGCGGCGGCGTCCCTCGCCGAAGCGAGGGGCAGGAACATTTCCGTCTCGTTGGACGGGGCCGATGCTTCCGCTTTAACGGACGCGCAGCTTGAGGCGGTCGGGGAGGGGGATTTGATCGGTGTCGTGACGGTGCTCGCCGGCGGGAACAAGATAGCCGGTTTCGAAGGCGAAATTACGGTGGAAGTGCCCTATGAGGGCGAGCTGCCCGTGGAAGTGTATTGGTTAACCGACGACGGCGCTTTGGAAAAAGTAACCGGCGATTACGATGAGGAAACGGGAACCGTGACCTTTGCCGCAGCGCCCTATTCCGTTTATGTGATACGCCCCGCGGGGGAAGGTTCCGCCCCCGAACCGCAGGGCGGCGGCGCGGTTGACGCCCCGCCAAGCGTTGCGCCGCAAACGCCCGCGCGGGAAAGCGCCGCGATAGAAAGCCCCGCGCTGATGTATGTGAACGAAAGCTCCCCGGCTGACGAGTTCGGCGTGCCGCCGTTTATTTCCCGGTACGCGGGGGACGGCTACAACATCGGGCTGTTATCCCTGCGGGCGTTTACCGACGCGGTCGGCGCTTCCCGCGCCTGGGACGACGCCACAAAAACCGTAACGATTACGGGAACCGGCGCAAACGGCGTTCCGGTGACCCTGTCACTGGTCAGCAACGGGACGGAAATCACCGTCAACGGCGTGACCCACGACATTGCGGATTACGCGGGCGCGCCAAACCTGCGCGGCTTATGCGCCGCGCTTAACGAAAACGGCTCCGTTTACCTGCCGCTCCGCGCCATATGCAACGCCTTTGGCATAACCGTCACTTGGGACGAAACAACCGGCTCCGCCGCGCTGTACCGTTAATACGTTTTCATTTCAATTAAAAGCGGCCGCGCGAGGCAGTGATAATCGCGCGGCCATTTTTATGTCATAGGAAACTGC
>JAISWA010000279.1 GCA_031271275.1 Clostridiales bacterium
ATCAATAAAAAGCTGCGGGGTTTTATAACCTCGCCCATGGAAAAATGTTTTTGTTCGCAGACCGCCAAAACCCCCTGGGGCGTTTTGGTGTCGCACACCGCGTCAAAAAGGGAGTCCCGTAATATCTTTACTTCCGCGCGGCGCTGATACCGGGAAAGGGACGGCGCGTATCTTTCCGCGCACACGAAGTACGCGATTTTCCAATCCTCCGGTATTTCGTTTACGGTTTTCTCGCCTTCCACGATGAATTGGTTCAGCTCGTCGCGGCCCTTTTTGGTTTTAAGGCGTTTTAAATTTTTCACGTTTCCAATCCCCTCTCCTTGCGGCTTTTGCCGTGTTTTACTATAATTCCCCGTGAATATCAACAAAAAGGAGTTTTGCCGATGAAATTGAACGGGAAAGTAACCGACGCGCTGAATTTTTTCCAGGGGAACGAGCCGCACGCGCTTACCAGGGAATACGGCAGCCCGCTGTATGTGTACAACGAGCGGATTTTTCGAAAAAGCTGCCGCGATATTAAAGGCATGTGCGAGTACCCGAAGTTTTTTGTCAATTATTCCGTCAAGGCCAACTCTAACCTGACGCTTTTGAAAATCGCGCGGGAGGAGGGCCTTCGCGCCGACGCCACAAGCCAGGGGGAAGCGGTGGCAATACTCGCGGCGGGGTATCAGCCGGAGGAAATTTTTTATGTGGTCAACAATGTTTCCGCCGCCGAATTGAATTTTGCCGTTGAAAAAAACATTACCGTAAGCGTGGACTCGCTTTCGCAGCTCGAGACCTTCGGGCAGCTTAACCCCGGCAAGCGCGTTTCCGTCCGGCTTAACCCCGGCATTGGCGCGGGGCACCACGAAAAAGTCGTCACCGGCGGCGACCGTACCAAATTCGGCGTCAACGAGGCGTACATACCGGACATCAAGCGCATTTTAGAAAAATATGATTTAAAATTGGCGGGAATCAATCAGCATATCGGTTCGCTGATTATGGACGGCTCACTGTTTCTCGCGGGGGTTCAAAATCTTTTGAAAATCGCCCGGCAGTTTGACGACCTTGACTTCATCGACCTCGGCGGCGGGTTTGGCGTACCGTATCAAAAGCAGGAAGGCGAAGAACCCCTCGACATTGAAAGCCTCGGAAAGCTGCTTTCAAAATTTATGCACGAGTTTTCCGAATCCTACGGGAAGGAACTGCGCTTTATGGTGGAACCCGGCAGGTATATTCCGGCGGAAAGCGGCGTATTGCTCGGCACGGTTCACGCCATCAAAAACAACGGCTTTGTGAAATACGCCGGGACCGACCTCGGTTTTTCCGTTTTCGCGCGGCCCATGCTCTACGACGCCCACCACGATATAGAAGTGTACCGGGATTCGGATGAAATCATGGAGCACCCCATAAAAATGATTAATATTGTGGGGAACATGTGCGAATCGGGGGATTATATCGCCCGGGAAAGGTACTTACCCGCCCTGCGCGTCGGCGACGTGCTCGGCGTTTTGGACGCGGGCGCTTACGGTTACGCCATGAGCTCCCAGTACAACTACCGGGCGCGGCCCGCCGAAGTGTTGATTTGCGAGGACGGAACGCGAAAGTTAATCCGGCGGCGCGACACTTACGAAGACATGCTTGCGAATATGATTTTTTAATACAAAAATCCCCGGAGCAAAAAGCTCCGGGGATTTTTAAGGAGAGGGATAAAGTAAAAATACTTTAACGCAGTATGCCCATCAAAAAACTGATTATAATATTTCTGACCACGTCGATTAAAAAAAAGACGATGATAGGCGAAAAATCCAGAACCATACCCGGCCCGCCAAGGGGCGACCTGCGTATAAGGTTGCGAACCGGCGCGAGGATGGGCTCGGTAACGGAAAACAGCAACCGCACAGGCTTGGCGTTATGCACCATGGGAAACCACGAAAGCAGCACGCGTATAAGCAGCGCGTAACTTAAAATCCTGAAAAAATAATCCACTGCGGTTATGAGAATATTGTTCATCTGAACGAGGAAACCTTTTTAAAGTCAAACCCCACCGAAGCCAGTTCCTCTTTCATCTCACCGGTTACCTGCACGCCCGCGGGGGCGATGATAAAAATTTCGTTTGAAATACGCTCGATATCGCCGTTGAGCGAATAGCAAGAGCCGCCCAAAAAGTCCGCTATGCGCTGCGCCTTCGCGCGGTCAACGCCTTCGAGGTTCACGACGCAAGCCTTGCCGCTTTTAATATAGTCGCAGATGTAGGTCGCGTCGGGTACGTCGGTTGGACAGGTAAGAACCACGGAAAACCTCGATTCGGTATAGGAATTTTTAAAGTCGATAACATTACTGGGGCGGGAAGACGACTTTTGCCGGTTCGAGCCGATATGGTTTATTTCCGGGCGCTCGTAACGGTTTTCCCTTTGCGGCTCTCTCTCGGCTTCATAATAGCCTTCCGCCGCTTCGGGGTCATTGTATTCCGACTGCTCGGAATATTCGACGTCTTCTTCGCTGTAATAATCATCCGAGCTAAGCAGTTTTCTTCTTAAACTGTCGATAATGCCGGTTATGCCTTGTTTCATCGGAACGCCCTCCTGTTTGTATAAATTTCTCCTCTGTTTTATGCCCTCCCGCCAAACAGTGCCGTGCCCAAACGAACCATGTTCGAGCCTTCTTCTATCGCGACGGCGTAATCATTTGACATTCCCATGGACAAGATGGACATATCCGCATTATATAAAATATTCCTTCCTATGTCTATATATTTATTGAACATTTTTTTAAAAAGAAGCCTGTTTTCTTCCGGTTTTTTTACAAAAGGCGCGACGCACATCAACCCCTTGATACGTATGTTCGGAAAAGCAGACAAATGTTCGGCAAATCCTTCTATTTGAGACAGGTCTACCCCGTACTTGGTGTCCTCTGCGCCTATGTTTACCTCGATGAGAATATCCGCGATTTTTTCCCGCTGTTTCGCCCTTTTGTCTATTTCTTCCGCAAGGTTTACGCTGTCCACGGATTGAATCAGTTTTACTTTGTCGATAATATACTTGACTTTGTTAGTTTGCAGATGGCCAATCATATGCCAGTCGGGTTCCGGTGAAAATACTCCGTACTTCGCAAGCAGCTCCTGCGCCCGGTTTTCCCCGAGCTCAAAGCGCCCGAGGGAAAGCAGTTCCCCTATCCGCTCCGGCGGCAGCGTTTTTGTGACGGCGACAAGCGTAATGTCTTTTGCGGCGCGCCCGCTTTTGTTCGCCGCTTTTTCGATTGTATCAAGGATTTTCGATAAATTTTCTTGTATTTCAGACATAATATAGGACCTTCCCGTCATTTTATGATTTGCCCGTCCTCAATCCCCGCGGCGTCCGTGACGATGTAGTCGTAAGTGCGAATACCCTGACTCAGGCCCGTGTCCAGTACCACATAGCCGCTGGCGCTTGAGGTGTTGTCGTCGAGGATGATATGCCGGAATTCCGCGACGCCGTTGTTAACCCGGTAAACGCCTTGCTCGGTAACGGCTTCCGTGACGGTGTACTCAGGAAGCCCTTCTTTGTTACCGAATAAAATATCGCCTTGCGCCACCTGCCCCAACCGCACCCATATATAACTGTACGCGTCGTCGCTCCATGTGACCGAAACCTGCGTCTGCGTATTCCCTTCCGCGTTCTTCTTCAATATAAACCGGCTGTTGCCTTCGCTGTGGATATAGTTTAGGGGAACGGGATAAAAATCATGGGTGGTAATCGCCGTGGCGGAAATCTTTAACCCGGTGTGGACGCTGTCCGTGGTTTTAAAGCGGACGCTGCGCGTATTCATGTAATCGATAATATTTTTTGTAATTTTATACAAAACAAAACTCTCGCTGTAACCTGGATTGATAAGACTCAACTCCGCCGAAACCGGCTGAAATTCTTCGGCGTTCTTTAAACTTTCCACATAAATCGTCGAATGGGCGCCTTCGGTAACGTCTTCAAGCAGTTCGTTCGGCACGTAAGCGGCAACGTACCATTCGTTGCTCGCCACAATTTTAAATACCGGGTCGCCCGTTTTAACTTCTTTTAACGGGTTGAGCTGGTTATAATCCACCGTCATCAGCGTCTGCTCACGGGACAGCTCTTTCATGGTCTCGAAAGTAAGCGTTTCCTCCATGCCGTCTATGACAGGCACCACAAGCCCGCCCACCCCGGGGACTATTCCCTTCTCAAACGTTCCCAGTCTGGAAATCAGCTGCTGCTGCTGAAGGCCCAAATCGTTCTTAACGCTCCAGTTTTCATCCACGATCATTTGATTCCGGCTTTCAATGCGTTGGGAAAGGTCGTTTTTAAGCGTGTAAATATCCGGGATGCTCAAATCGATAAAATGGTTCAGCCTGCCGTCCACGATGTTTTTTATCTGCCCGTTGATTCGCTGAATCGCGGGGTCGGCGGGCGAAATATCCTTCCGCGTCTGCTGAAGCTGCGCGAGCTGTTCCTCGATAGACGCGAGGTTTTCGTTAATATCCTCCACAGACTCCACGTCCTGAATGCTGCACACCTGCGTATCGGGCTTAACGCGGGCGTATTCCCCCACGTTGAACATAACGCGCCCGTCCCGTTCCGCCGTGTACACATGCTCATCCCGCACGACTATACCGGAAAGCACCCTCGGAAGGTCGATGCTGCCGGTTTTTATCACTTCCGTAGCCACATGGGGCGTCATAAGGAACGTATAGACCGAGCTCAGCAAATATACGATTACAAAAATAAAAAACACGCCCGCGACAGCCGTAACCGAGCGGTTGATATTCCGCTTGGAAATACGCCGGCGGGGAGGGTTTTGCTGAGACGGGCGCTTATGCGGGCTTTGCGGGTCTTTCCGCTGTTGCGAATGCCCGGGTTTTTCCCGGCGGGGGCTGCCGTACATTTCGTCGGAAGGGCGGCTGCCCCGGGGCATGGGCGGCGGCGGCTTCCTGCCGTAATGGCTGTGGGAACGGGCGTTGCGGTATCTATCCATTATTTTTTAATCCTCTTTGAATTTTCTGCGAAAACCAAACATAAACATGTAGAAAGACAATCCTTAAACGGGACGGTGCAAAAATGGCTTACGCGTTCCCGCGAATCAGGCGGGCTAAGCGGAGAATTTTCTTAATAATTATACCAACGCTCGCGGGCTTGTTCAATGTTTTCCTTATCTTTTTCCCAACGGAAGCGCTTGCCGCGGCGCGGGAGGGCCTGCTGCTGTGGTTTAACAACGTGCTGCCCTCGCTGTTGCCGTTTATCGTGGGAATCAATATTTTACGCGGCGCGGGCGCGGTGCGCTTTATCGGGGAAATTTTATCGCCCGTCATGCGCCCGGTTTTTAACGTGTCCGGCGCGGGAGGGTTCGCGTTAATCACCGGGCTGACTTCCGGCTACCCCATGGGCGCTAAAACCGTGGCGGAACTGCGCCGGGAAAACAGTATTTCTCAGGCGGAAGCGCAACGGCTTATGGCGTTTTGCAATAACGCGGGTCCGGTTTTTATTTTGGGGGTCGCGGGGACGGGGCTGTTCGGCAGCGCGGAGGCTGGGTACCGCCTCTGGTTTTCCCATGTGGCGGCGGCGCTTTGCGTGGGGCTTATCATGCGGTTTTATAAAAAAGAAGCGGTAAAATCGCGTGTTTCCGGGGAAAATGTTTTAAATAACGCGGTGGAGGAATTTAGAAAATTCCGCAGAAAAAATGACTGCTCCATAGGTCGGGTGCTTGGCGACGGCATGATGGACGCGATACGTTCCGTTACCGCGGTAGGCGGGTTCATTATTTTATTTTGCGTACTGGTGAAGGCGCTGGAAGTTACGGGGGCGATAAACGCCGGGCGGGACGCGGACGGGGGATTGTTAAAAGGAATACTGACGGGACTGCTTGAGATGACGAACGGTATTAAAATTTTAGCGCAGCCGACGGTTTCAAGGGGATTGGCGCGCGCTGCCGTTACCCCGGCGAAATTGTCCTGCGCCGCGGCGGTGATTACCTTCGGCGGGTTCTCCATACACGCGCAGACGCTGCATTTTATTAGGGGAACGGATATAAAAACCGCGCCTTATTTGATTTGCAAATTAACCGGCGCGGTGTTGGCGGGGGGGATATGTTGGCTGACTTGTATTACGACAATCTAAAAATATAATCCTCCGGATTGACAGGGTATCTGATTTCGCTCCAAAGCCCTTTATCACATTTATACCCCATTTTTTCGGCAACGCTTACCGCGAATTCCCTGAAAGCTGCCCCCATTGCCGTTATTACATTTCCGTCAACGACAATGGGCGCCCGTTGCTGATTTTCATACTCGAAAAAGCTAAACTCGTCCCGGTCCTCCTCGTACATGCCGACACAAAACTTTTTGCCTTGTAAAAGCCCCGCTTTCGCCAATAAAACAGGCGCGAGCGAAATGGCCGCGAGGGTATAATCCGTTCTGCCTGTAAATTGTCTTAAAAAATCGGTATAGACCGCGTTGTAAATAACCGCGTCGGGATTTCCGCCTATACCGGACAACAACAGGCA
>JAISWA010000025.1 GCA_031271275.1 Clostridiales bacterium
GCGGAGTCTGCCATGATGGAAACCTGCTCCCCCTCCGCGAACCTTCCCACCGTGAACATATAGGGCTTTTCGATTTCGATGGTGCGCAGGGTCGCGTCGTCTTTATGCACCCGCACGTCCTTCACGCCGTCTATGGCGCAGTACGAAAACAGCAATCCGTCGCCGGGCATGAGGTAGTTCCATTTAAACTGGTTGCTCTCGCTTTCGTTTTCGTCGATGACCGAATAGGAATACTCGCCGAGGTTGGAACGGGTCACCTTATAATTCTTGTGCCCCACATGGATGATGTCCGTCATTTCGAACAAATCGCCTTCAAGCCCCGTGGCTTTGCGGAACAAATCGTTCTGCGTGAGGAAGGGGTTTTTATCCGTGCTTTCATAATCCGCAAGGGCGGGATTCACCATAAACCCCAGGGGTAGGTAACGCTTATTCTCCAAAAGCCGGGTGCTGCCCGCCCCTTCCTTGGCTTCCCAGTAAAATTCCCCGTCGGCAAGGTTCCCGCTGCGGTCCACAAGGTAGCGGATGTTAAGCAGCGCGTTGGTCAGGGGCGATGTCTCCGCGTAATAGTAGCGGTTGGCGGCTTCCCCGCCCGGCAGCCCGAGCCCTAACATAAAGCGCGTGGTGCTCACGTTCACGGTGGAGGAAAACATGGCGACGCCGTCATACCCGTAAAGCGGCGGGTCGTTGACGGAATACCAGCGGGCGAACTCCGTCCGGTAAAAATCCGCGCCCGTGTCCTCCCGCGCTGCCAACGCCTGCCGCACCTCGTCGTATTGGGCGGGGTAGCCGCTGTGGGTGGACGTGCGCACCGTGGTCACGCCGATAAACGAGGACGCGAGTATCTCCAGCCCGGTGACGGCGAAAACGGCGATACGCAGAAATTTTGGGCGGGAAAGGTCGAACGCCGGCTTAAAAATGGGTATTCCGAAAACAACCAGATACACAAGGCACAGGCCCGCGCAAGCATAGACGTAAATATTTTCCTGTTCGCCGAGGAAGGCGAGCGTAAGGAAGGCGAGGGCGGTAACCGCCATCGCGATAACGCCCCGCCGGGTAGGCTCCTCCAACCAGACCCGGTACGCCATGCTGACCACCAGGAAGGTCATGAGAAAGGAAAAGCGGTAGGGAATCATATTGGTGAAATGGAAACCGTTCCAAATATAATACAGCGCGTTGATATTAAAGCTGAACAGCAGGAATACGATGACAAGCAGGTACGTAATTTTCTCCCGCAGCCGGATTGCGCCGGACACCATGAACGGCCCCAACAGCATCAGGCAGAGCATTCCGCTGTAGACATTGGGCAGCCCTTCCACGTCCGTAGGCGGCGTGAAGGCGATAAAGTTCCCCAAAATATCCACAAAATTATGGTAGAATGTGATATTCGCCGGGAATTTGTTGACCGCGCTGTAGGAATTTAGCAGCGACATGTAGGTGGGCACGGTGAGGAACGCGGTCAGCCCGATGCCCGCCGCGGACGCGAGTATGACGGTTGCGAGCTTGCGGAAGTATTCCTTAACCGTGACGCCGTTTGCCACGCACAGCACATGGAACATAATCGCGGTGAAAACGCAGGTAAACAGCCCGATATAATAATTAATCACCACGGAAAGCGCCAACGCGGCGATATACACCCGGAACTTCCCCTCGCGCAACAGCGCCTGAAGCCCGAGCATCACCAACGGAAGCAGCGCGAAAGTATCGACCCACATGATGTTCCAGTAATACCCCAGGGAAAAGGCGCACAGGGCGTAAAACGCGGCGAACAGCGGCAGCATCGGGTTTATTTGCTTATGGGTATAATGAAGGTACAGGGCCATGAACAGCCCGGCGCAGCCGAATTTTATCAGCAAAATTACGGTCAGCACTTCCCGCAGCCACGCCAACGGAAACAGCGCGGTCAAAAAATTAAGGGGGCTTGCCATATAGTAGGCGATTTGCGCGAGATAATTCCCGCCGACCCCGGACGACCACGACCAGATAAACGAATGCCCCTCGCGTAGTTTGCGCCAGTAGTCGCTTAGGAACGGGAAATACTGCTGCCAGAAATCCGTGACGAGTATCTGCCTGTCCCCGAAGGGGTATACCATGTGTACCGCGAACATGATAAACATGGCGGTGAAGGGGATGAAAAAGGAAACGAGGTACAGGGTGCGTTTAGTCATGGCGGGGGAGTCCTTCTTTGTCTTTGTTTTGTTGGTGCTGCGTAAAATACGTGTTATTATAGGGTCAAGAGGCGGGGTCGCGCAACGCAATGACGAGGTGTATTATGACGGCAAACTCACCGGAATTAAACGATTATGGTTTGTGGCTTGCTAAATTTACCCCGAAAGAGGAAGAACTGGCGGCGCAGCGGAGCTTTGTATGGGAAGAACCGCCCTTGATTAGCGTGGTTGTCCCCGTACACGACACGGAAATTATATGTTTGAGAGAGATGATAGAATCTGTATTGAACCAGACCTACGCCCACTGGGAGCTGTGCGTGGCGGACGGAGATAGCATAAGCCATAGGGTTAGAGAGGTGATTAAGGAATACGCTAAAAGAGACAGCAGGGTCAAATACGTGTTTTTAAAAGAAAACACGGGCATATCCGGCCATACCAACGAGGCGGCAAAACTGGCTTCCGGCAGCTATTTGGCGTTTGTGGACAGCGACGATATTTTAGCGCCTAACGCGTTGTTTGAAGTCGCGAAAGCGATTGCGGAGAACCCGGGCGCCGCCCTTTTATATACGGATTCCGACTATTGGGACAGCGGAGAGGGCAAGGCTTATAAACCGCAGTTTAAACCGGGGTGGAGCCCGGTCTATTTTTTGTTTAATAATTACATAGTGCATTTAGTGGTAATCGCAAAAGCATTGTTTAATCAAGCCGGTAAATTGGCCGCAAAATATGATGGCTGCCAAGATACCGATATTATTTTAAAAGTTTCCGAGATTTCGGATCAATTCATACATATCCCTCGTATATTATATTCATGGAGAAAGCACCGGAGCCAAACGAGCCTGCCTAAAAGCTTATCACAGGCCAATCGGTTGTCGGAGCTGACAATTCAGGTAAGAAAAGATCATTTGAAAAGGATGGGGCTTTCAGAAGAAGATATTAAATGGTTTCTCAGCGGTGTTGTGCCTTCACGCGCCGCGGGCATTTCCGTATCTGTCCTGATTCCGTTTTACGGCGGGCGGGTAAGGTTAAACCAATGCCTTGACTCAATATTTAAACAAGAGGGCCCTTTTAAAATAGAAATCATAATCGTTGATTTATCAGAAGCGGATGAAAATTGGGAAGATGAATATGCCAAAGGGGTTAAAGTCACAAAAATCCCAAGCCATTTAAACAAGTGGAATGTTTCGGAAGTTTATAATTTTGCGGCGGAAAGCGCTAAAGGGGAATATCTGGTATTTTTAAATTCCCATTCCCTTTTGAGGGAATTCACCTTTACAGAATTGCTGCGAATCAGCCTGTACCCGAAAACCGGGGCGGCGGGGTGCGCGGTGCATTATTATAATAATATGAAGTTTTTCGTTGGCGGGCAGGAATACGCAGGCAGTAATATGCCGTTGGAAAACTGGTACGGTAGGAAAAATACCCTGCCCAAAACGAACATAACGACAGGTTTTTTTAATGTAGACACGAGAATAAATAACGTTACGGCGCTTTCGGATGTTTGCGTGATGATAAGGCGGGATTTGTTTGACCTCTCGGGCGGGTTTGCGACCGATTACCCGCTTACATTTTTTATGACCGATTTATGTCTGCGCCTGCGGGGTATGGGCTGTTATAATATTTTATACAGGTTCCCCCTGTCTTGTTGGCAGGCGGAACATCCGGCATACGGCAGGGCGTTGGAAAATTTCAACAGCGAATTGGCGGTTTTTAAAGGAAAGTATGAGCGTTTGCTGCGTAAGCCCGACCCGTACCTTAACCCTAACGCCGTATTGTATTGACGGCAGCTTAGAAACGGAGTTTCATAAAAAAGTGTTAAGCCCAAAATTATTCCTGCCGATATGTAATGCAGAACGGAAAGGTTTTGGCTTGCGCACCGGTAGCAAATGCAAAACAGGTTCCGTACAAAGCGGTAACAACGCCTTAAGGCGTGTTATAATTCAACAGCCCAAGGATAGGGCGAACCCACCGACATGGATTGCGGGGGTAAAAACAAGGAGGTAGCAACATGAGTAATATGGTTATCCAAACAAACGTACTCGCGCTCAACAGCCATCGTAACCTTAAAGGCATCGGCGAGAAGCAGCGCGTGGCGTCCGCTCACCTTAGCAGCGGTTACCGTATCAACAGCGCGTCGGACGACGCTTCCGGCCTTGCCATCAGCGAAAAGATGCGCGCGCAAATCCGCGGTCTTGATATGGCGAGCAAGAACACGCAGGACGGTATCAGCTTGGTCCAAACCGCTGAGGGCGGCTTGCAGGAAATCGACAACATGGTGCAGCGTATTCGTGAGCTGACCGTTCAGGCAGCCAACGATACCAACGACTTCGTAACCGCCGACCGTAAGAAATTACAGGACGAAATCGACCAACTTACCCAGGGTATCGACCAGATGGCGGGTCAGGTAGAGTTTAACGCGAAGAAGCTGCTCGACGGTTCGTTGACCGACGCCGCCACCCGCGGTTCCTTGTTGGCGGACATCGGCGTTAAAATTAAAAACGCGATGGGTGCTAACGGTGCCACTATGACCGCCGCAAGTGAAGTATCCGCGATGGCAGGCGCACTTTCGGCCGGAAGCGGCGCTCTTGGCGTACAGTGGCAGGCGGCTACATCTACCGATCGCACCTGGGCCTCTACGGTGTCGTACAATGCAACCGTTACCCAGGGCGGCGTTACCGGTTCCTTTGCGTTGACCGTAAGCGCGCCTTCCGTTCCCAACTCTGCACAGGCACCGTCTGACACAGGTCTCGCGGGTCCTCTTACCAATGTTTCCACTTCCAATGTTTCCAGTGCCGACGCCGTAACCAAATATATCGGCGCTATCGACAAATACGTGGGCGACCTTCAAGACGCGAAGAAGAACGGTGCGACGGGTGTTGACGAAATTATGGCCGACTTGGCGTACAACCGTCAGGCGGCGTTGGATATCTACGCCGGGTTGGAGCTTGCTTCCGCGATGACCAAATCCTATGAGGCCACCGCTAAACTGAACGGTACGGGTCTGTGGTTCCAGACAGGTGCCAACAGCGAGCAGGGCATGGTCGTCGGTATCGGCAAGGTCACTTCCGATATCATGGGCATAGGCAAGGGCAACGGTATATCTACCATTAAGGTCGATAAGCCCATCGCTATCGAGATTTCGTCTCAGATTGACGTGGTAAACAACGCCTTGCAGTATGTAACGTCGCAGCGCGCCAAACTGGGCGCCGTGGCCAACAGGTTGGAATACACCAAGGCAAGCCTGGATGTGTCGAGTGAGAACCTGAGCGCTTCCGAAAGCCGTATCCGCGACGCAGATATGGGCAAGGAAATGATGAAGCTCACCGCGGCCAATATCTTGGCGCAGGCGGGTACCTCCATGTTGGCGCAGGCCAATCAGAACCCGCAAAACGTGTTACAGCTGCTTAGATAATCTGCTTAAAGTGATTATTAAAAAGGGGTGGGCGATAGCCCGCCCCTTTTTTGTAAAGTGGGAAAAGCAATGGATATGAACGACGCGTTAAAAAATATTGAGACGGTTTTTGTCATCGACGGTTTTTATTTGGAGCCCAACGGCGTAATGCAAAGCGTGATGAACAAAACCCGCCTTATGGAAAACGAATGGGGATACCGCCCGATTATATTTGTCACAAGATACGCCACCGATATTAAATCTATACAGGGTTTTATGGAAACGGAATTTTCAGACAGGCCGGCTCAGTTAAACCCGGGCACGCGCGTTATAGGGATGTTTGAGTATTTATGCGGTATGTATCCTTACAAGACGGATATCGCCGCCGTGGAATACCCCCGGTGCGACCCCGACGAAGGGCTTGAGTACGAGGAGCCGGAACCGGATATTTATATGGGATATAAAGACGGGAAGCATGTGCGAACCGAGATTTTTAGCGCCCCGGGCGGGCGCTTGCGATACATAGTGTTTTTTGACGGTGACGGCAAGCGGGAGAAGACGTTTGAGTTTGACGATATCGGGCAGTTGAGCCGTTTGACCGTGTGGGACAAGGATATCGAAAGTTATCACCCGGCGGAATATTACTTTTCACCGGATAAAAAAATACGTATAATAGCGCAGTACCGTTGGGAAGCGGACGCAAACCGGGTGGACGACCCCGTAAGCCGGGGCAGGGGCGACCAAAACGTATTACTGCGCTACCTGTTGCATGATAAAAACGAAAACCCCGTTCAGGAATTTAATTTGCATACGTCTCTGGTAGCCTATTGCCTGGACGAGCTGTCTTTGGCGAAGGGCAAGAAGGTTTTGTTGATGGATGAAACCGGCGTGTACAGCGACGGAGTGGCTTACACCAAGAGTTTAAATGTCATAAAAGCGCATGTAATGCACGGCAATTTTTTATCGGAGCCGGGTAATATCAACAGCCCGCCCTCCGTTTATTTAAAAGGCGTATGCGCGAACCGGGACCGTTTTGACGGGATTATTTTTTTAACAAAAGGCCTGAAAAATGATTTTATAAAAAAATACGGGTTTTCAAAAAATTATTTTGTCATGGGGCATCCGTACCCCTTTGAGGTAAAGGCGCGCCCGTTTGGGGAACGGGACGGGAAAAAAGCCGTGATGGTAACCCGGTTTGACGCGGGCAAACGGGTGGAGCTTGCGGTTGAAATATTTAAAAGGGTCTGTGATGAGTTGGATGACGTAACGTTGGATATTTACGGGTTCGGGCACGGCATCACCAATACGGAAGGCAATATTAACCAGCAAATTAAAAATCTGGGGTTGTCTGAGCGCGTAACGCTTAAAGGTTATACCAACAACGCGGCCGAAGTTTTTTCCAACGCCGCCGTTTCGCTAATGACCAGCGCCCATGAAGCGTACCCGCTGACCTTGATAGAAAGCGTATGCGGCGGATGCCCGGCTTTTGCCTTTAACGTAAAGCACGGGCCGCCTGAAATAATCAAAGACGGTATTACGGGATGCCTTATACAGGATAATGATGAAGCGGCGTATGCCAGAAAATTAATTTCCTTTTTTAATGACGAGGAAGCGCGCCGTAATATGACCGACAATTGCTACAAAGACGCCGCGTCTTTTGGAAAAGAAGTTTTCCTTAATAATTGGCTTTCGTTTATGAATACGGTTGCCAACCGGAGTTGAACCTGACATGGATATTTTAACGCGCAAGTATTATGAAAAAGACGACCCCAAAGCGATTGATTATTTACTGCGCGGGCGTCAAGATTTAGTAATTCGCGATTATCAGTCGGCGATGCGTAATTTTAAAAAAAGTTTTAAATCGCGTATTTCCCGCCCTTTGACGGTTCTTTTGCTCAGGCAAATGGCAAATTGCATGGACGTACTGGAGTTTTATGACCAACAGCAGGAATTTTTAGAGGATTTATGCGAGATAGAACTTAACATGGAAAACGTGCAAGACCTAATGCGTATATATATAGCTACTAACAATGAGGTGAAGCGCGCCGAGTTCGCGAAAAAAATAAGAAAGCTCTCCGTAGAAAACGACGACGAAAAGTTGCAGGCGATTACGCTGTTGTCGCAGGCGAAAGATTACGATGAGGTAATTGCCAGAAGCCTCGAATGGTTAGAGAAACAACCGAGAGACGTTAATATAGCAAAAAATGTAATCAACACCTATACGGAACAGGGTAAGATTGAAGAAGCCAGCGAGTTTGTTGGAAAAATATCCGAGTTGGGTTTAGAAAGCGAGTTGTACCTTGAAATAGCGAACGTTTTTCAGGAAAGCTTCGATTTTGAACGTTCGTTGGAATACAAATTAAAACATACCGAGCTTCACAAAGAGAATTATTTTGGCGTAAATAGAATCGCCCACACCATTATGACGGACGCCAGTTATAACGGCACCCTTGATTTTGACGATTACGTGTATTGGAAGGAGCGCGCGATAGAAGGAACCATGCCGCAATCGCCGATAAACATGGACTTTAATATCAATACGAATTATTTCAGAAAAATTCGTGTCGGGTTTGTTTCTTATGACTTCAGGGCGCACTCCGTCGGTAAATTTATTATGTCGCTATTTGACGCTATTTCCCCCAACACGGGTATTGAGACGTATTGCTATTATACCTATCCAGATTTTGAGGACGATTACACGGCGGTGGTGAAAGCCCGGGCGGACGTATTTAAGTACGTGGGGCGTTATTCCGACAAGCAGCTTCGCAAAGAGTTGCTCGGCGACGATTTGGATATCTTAGTAGACTTAAACGGTCAGACCGTCGGCACTAAGTTAGGGCTGCTATCCGAAAGGTTTGCCCCGATGCAGGTTACGTGGATGGGTTTCCCCTTTTCATCGTTTTATTATAATATTGACTATATCATCGGCGATTATTTCTTTGACCCGGTGGACGGTGAGACGGAACGGTATTGCACGGAAAAAGTCTTGCGGATGGACCCTTGCTATATGTGCTTTGCAATGGGTACGGACTTTTATATAAGCCCCGACCCCCCTCAGACATGGAACGGCTATATCACCTTCGGTATGATGAATAACCCTAAAAAATATTCAAAAGAGGCCATAGCGCTGTGGCAAAAATGTTTGGACGCTACGCCGGGTTCCCGGTTGCTAATTCAATTAAGCAGCAATAAGGGGCCGTTTATAGAAAATAAGTTTCGCGAGCGGTTGGAGAAATACGGGCTTGACATGGATCGTGTGGATATCGGCGTCGATTACGGGCCGACCGGCTATTATCGCACTTATAACAAATGCGACGTTATGTTGGACAGTTTCCCCTTCGGCGGAGGGACGACGACCCCGGAATCTATCTGGATGGGCGTACCGGTCATTGGCTGCCAATACCCCATGCGTCACGGCCGTATGGCGTATTCTTTTATGTCAAACATTGGGTTGGGGCATCTTTGCGCCGATTCCGTCGAGGCGTACCCGGAAAAAGTTCGCGAGGTTTCGCAAAATGTGGCGCTGCTTAAAGACTTGAGGCAAAACCTGCGTGAAACCTTAAAAGAAAAACCTTTATATAACACCATGGTTTTTCGCGACGCTTTCGAAAACGCCATGCGCGACGCGTTTTTAACCTATGCCTTTGAAAATAAAAAGCCCTTTGACCCTGAAATATATAAGGGCGACGACAATAAGCTGCTGCGGGATTGCATACGCTCGGCGGATATCATTATGTATGAAATGACAAGGGAGCAAGGCGGAGAAGGTGTTCCGCTTACTGAATTGTTTAAGGAATATAAAGCGATACACGCGTTATTGTTGGAACGCTTTTTGAATATTTATCAGGATGATATCGACGCGTTGGCATTGGCGGAAAAAGTGGCGCAGATTCTGGAGATGTTTAACGATTCACTGGATTTAACCTCAATCGGCGTTATTGTAAAGTCGGTCAAAACGTTGATAGTCAAATTTGCGTAAAGAAAGGTGTTTGTATGAGCGGCAAGCCAATTACGGTGAAGGTGGAGAAAGGTGAAAAAGCGAATACCCGCCGCGTAGTATTTGAGGTTGAGTTAACTTCCGACCAGGAAGCGATCGATAAAGCGGACCTGGGGAAAAGGAGGCAAACCTGTAAGATCTGCGGAGCCGAGGGTGATTTTCAAACGTGGGTGGGCGTTGAACTGTTTATTGGATTAAAAGAATCCTTCAACTATTTTGTGTGCCCGGAATGCGAAACCCTGCAGATACAGGAATTCCCTTCCGACATAGGCAGGCACTACGCCCATGATTATTACAGCTTTTCTCCGCCTGAAATAAGGCCCGCGCCGCCCGGGACCAAAAAGGATTCCCGTATGATACTGGACGTGGGGTGCGGGAACGGCGCGTGGCTTTGCAGTCTGGCCGCAGCGGGATGCGTCAATTTGTTTGGCTGCGACCCCTTTATAGAAAAGAATCTTACATACGCAAACGGCGTAAAAATAAAAAAAAGTACCATACACGAAATGGACGGGCAGTATGATGTTATCCATCTGGGGGATTCTTTTGAGCACATGCCCGACCCTCATGAAGTATTTCAAAGCTTTGACCGTCTGTTAAAACATGGCAAGGGCGTATACGGTGAAGCGCCTAAGGTTGAAATAATAATACCGGTCTACCCCAACATTGCGTTTGACGTTTATGGCCCGTTTTGGTATCAAATGGACCCGCCGAGGCATTTCTTTCTGTATTCTGAAAAAAGCCTTAAAATGTTGGCGGATCAATATGGGTTTGATATTGCGAGTATTGATTACGCATCTGCTGGCGGGGCTTTTGCTATGAGCCGCATGTACCAGATGGGCATTACCTTTATGGTTGGGCAGCAAAAATTAGCCTCTGATTTGGCGCTTAAAGATTTAAGAGATCAGACAAATTTATTTAGTATATTGGCAAAGTACAGCGACGAAGCCGGACACAGCGACCATGCCACTATTACGTTGGTACGGAGAAAATAGCACACAGGAGGCGGTCATCATGAAGGTTGCAATACTGGCGGGCGGGTTTGGCACACGCATATCAGAAGAAAGCCACTTAAAGCCCAAGCCGATGATAGAAATCGGCGGTCAGCCCATTTTATG
>JAISWA010000192.1 GCA_031271275.1 Clostridiales bacterium
GGCGGAAGCGGGTTCGGCTTGTTCGCCTGCCGCGAAACCGCCCGGAAACTCGGCGGGGAATTTGAAATTTACAACAGCCCGCCGGGGGGCTGCGAGGCGGCGGTGAGGCTTGCGCCGCGTTAGATTGTACGAAGCGGACGAATCCGCCGTGGAATTTTAAAAAGCGTTCGCGGGCGGCTATTCAACCCTCAATGCCGAGAGCGTTTCTTTCCCCACCGTAAGGTATTCCAGTAATTTTTCGCTTTTCGTCGTGGTCCTTTTCCTTTTGTCCGCCGTGACGGTCACGGATTCGACTTTGATATAGCCGTAATCAACGCCGTCCAAATGATACAGGCTGAGACGCAAATACCGGTTGGCGTCCGCAAGGGGAACGCCGAGCAATCCGGTAAGCGCTTCCGTCTGCCCGGATTCCAACGCATCTTTAAACGCCGCCAAATCTTCCGGGACGTCGAGCAACCGCTCGTCACTCTTTTTATTAAACTTGAACCATCTGCCCTCCTCGTCGCAGAAAGGATTGCGGGATTTATTGCGCGCCATGATTACGCTTACGACAAGCATAATTATAAATTCGCACGCCCAAATGACGTAGAGGAATATGCCCGTGACATTTGTGTCGCTCTCGCCTATCGACCATACCCCGTAAAGGTTTATTTCTTTTATAAACGCAATGACGTCGGGCGGAAAGAAAAATAAATCCAACGATACGGATAAATTGTACAAAAAATCAAATTCCAGATAGGCAATGGGTATGTAAAAAACCCACTGCACATATTTCGCGAACGCCGTAAAAACGACAGCCGCAATGACGGCAATCGCGGAGTTGCGCACCTTCCCCAAGTGCATGGCGCCGGAAACAAGCAAGCCCATCACAAACCCGCACCCGACCGTCGCCAGTATATTAAGATAAATATAAGGCATGTAATACACGAGGTGGGCGTATGCGTAACACACCGGAACCACCAACAGCCCGCACGCTAAAAGATACGCGAAGAAAACCGGCGAAAACCCTCCCGAAGGCCTGTAATACCGCTCTTGCATAAGATATTCCCCCTTATTTTTACTGCATTGGTTATACAGTTTATCAGAAATACCTTACGCCCGCTACCGCTGTTCCTCCACTGCCTCTGAAGCGCTGTATTCTTGCGTAATCCGGTAAAATTCGTCCGCCGTGTCGCGGAAAACCTGCACCAGAACCGGGTCAAAATGGGTGCCGGAGCCTTCCTCGATAATTCTTTTCGCCTCGGCGTGGGGATAAGCCTTCTTGTACGGGCGCCAGGATATAAGCGCGTCGTACACGTCGGCTATGGCTATCATGCGCGCTTCCAAAGGGATTCTATGACCGCTAATGCCGTAGGGGTAACCGGAGCCGTCCCATCTTTCGTGGTGGGACTCGACAATTTTAATCGCGTGGCGTAAAAAGTCGTTTTCCACCGTCTCCCCCATAACGCCCCTGACCGCTTCCAATCCGACTTGCACGTGGGTTTTCATGACTTCCTTTTCATACAAATCCAGTTCTCTGGGTTTGTTCAGGATGGTTTCCGGAATGGCGATTTTTCCCACGTCGTACAATTGGATGGACGGCAGAATTAAATCCAGGTTCCACTGTACGATTTCATCAAGGTAATTCCCCGAATTAAAAAGCCCTTCTATCAACGTTTTCACATATAACTGCACGCGCACGATATGCTTTCCCGTATGCTTGTCGCGCAGTTCCAACAAGTTCCCAATCGTCGAAAGGATGACCATTTGCAGGTTTTGTACCTCCACGGTCTTTTGCCCCATCAGCTTGGAAAGCTCTCTCGCGTGGCGTTGAATCGTCAGCCGCTGCTCGGCAATCAAGAGTTGGTTTTCAATACGCTTGAGCAGCAGCGGGGAGGAAAAGGGCTTGGAGATATAATCCGTCGCGCCTAAATCAAACCCTTTCATCTCGCTTCCCTCGTCGCTTCTTGCCGTGAGGAAAATAACCGGGATGTCTGAAAAGCGGACGTCGGCTTTCATGCGCTTGATGACCTCGTACCCGTCCGGTTTCGGCATTTCGATGTCGAGCAGGATTAAGTCCGGTATGATTGATTGCAAGGCGGTGAACAGCTGCGCCGCCGAAGACAGGGGGAAGACCTTAAACTGCGGCTTCAGCAGGTTTTTGCCCATCGCCAGTATGGACGGATTGTCGTCCACCATAAACACGGTCTTACGCGTATCTTCCATATGTATCGCGTCCTCTGCGGTCTATTGGCAACCTCTGTAAACCCGGAAAGAAACGGGCGCGAGGAGGATGCGAGCGGAGCGAACGCCCGCACGAGCGGGTTTTTGCATCGGCAAAAAACCCGCAGCGACCGTTTCAGCGGATGACAGAGGTTGCCTTATGCGGAAATCCCTTTCAACATAATATCCAAATGCCTTTGAATCAGCATGTCGCGCTCCGCGACGGGGATATCCGGCTCTACGATAAGCCGGAAGAACAGCCCGAACATGGCGCTCCAACAAGCCTTTGCCGTAAGCTTCACGTCGCAGGGGGCAAACAGCCCGACTTTGATACCGGCTTCCAGTGTGGAAATAATCTTGGCAAGCGTCGGGCTTTGCTCCTCGCCGCCATCCCCGATTACCGAGGACTCCGCGAGCAGTTCGGAAGAAACATTGAGGATAAAGGATTTGTACGCGCGCGGAACCAACATCGCGCTTTCAATGAAGTATTTGAAGGAAACCCGCAGGTCTTCGTCGGGCGGGAGCCCCGGTTCCGGTTGCTTGACGGAATTCAGTATGTTCCGGTAGCCTTCCCGAATGGCGCACGACAGCAGCTCGCTTTTGTCCCGGAAATGGTAGTAAATAACCGGCACGGAGTAATCCAATTCCGTCGCCAAACGGCGGATGGAAACGGCGTCGAGCCCTTCTTCTAAAATAATTTGCTGCGCAATGGCGAGGATGCGGCTTCGCAATTCCTCCGCGTGCTGCTGCTGTCGTTTTTTTGACATGTTCGTACCCCTTTACCAAATTGGCGCGTTCTTGAGCTTGCTTTCAAGGTTGAACCTTTTGTAACACTCGTCGTCGTAAGCCATTTCAATAACAAAGACATGGCAGCCGCCGCTTGTGGCGACGGTCACGTCTTCTTTGACAATTTCCAACGCGTCCCGGGCGCTCAGGTGAACGCCGTTAACGTCCGCCTCCCCTTCCAGGCAAACCAGATACGCCTGACGGTCGGCACCGACCTTGAATTCCGCGCTCTTTCCCGGGCTTAAAATGGTCGCGTAGAAGTTGATGTCCTGATGAATCTTAATGGGGGCGTCGTTTTTCTGATTATCATAGCCGGTGGCAATCGGCAGCCATTGGTCGTTCCTGTCTTCCAACGGGAAGCGGTAATCGCCGTAATTGGGCTTATAACGGCGCTTGTCCGGTAAAATCCATATCTGCATCAGGCGAAGGTCGTCTTTGTCCTGACGGTTGTGCTCGCTGTGGAAAACGCCCGTACCCGCCGACATATACTGCACCTGCCCCCGGCTCAGCGTATGCTCGTTGCCCATGCTGTCCGCGTGGGAAACCTCGCCCTGCACCACATAGGTAATGATTTCCATGTCCTGATGGGGGTGGGTGTCGAAGCCCGTCCGGGCTTGAATGATGTCGTCGTTGATAACGCGCAGCACGCCGAAGCGTATGTTTTCCGGGTTATAGTATTCCGCAAAGGAAAAATGGAAGTGACTGTCCAGCCAACCCAACCGGCTGCGCCCCATTTTGGTATGGTCTATATACTTTAACATGGTTTAGCCCTCCGGAAAAACTATTTTTTATACCCGCATTTGGGGCAGGCGCCGTTTTCGTTCAGCGCGATGCCGCATAAGGGGCAGC
>JAISWA010000093.1 GCA_031271275.1 Clostridiales bacterium
TAACACCGCCTATATAATACCATAAATAGGTTGGGTATGGCGCTATTCGTCCGCCGGCTGCTCGCCGCGCTTGCGGCGGCGCACGCATTCGGTCAGCAAAAATTCTATCTGCCCGTTAAGGGAGCGGAAGTCGTCTTCCGCCCACGCGGACAAGTCCTTCCACAGCGCGGGGGAAAGCCTGAGCGGGATTTGCTTCTTTGGCTCCTTTTCATTGCCGTCCAAAATAAAACCACCTTAGTATTACAGGTTATATTAGTACAGCGTACCGCTGTTGATTACCGGCTGCGCTTCCCGGTTGCCGCACAGCACCACCATCAGGTTGCTGACCATCGCTGCTTTGCGCTCGTCGTCCAGCGCGACGATGTTATTGGCGCTTAATTTATCCAGCGCCATTTCCACCATGCCGACCGCGCCTTCCACTATCATCTGCCGCGCGTCTATTACGGCGGAAGCCTGTTGGCGCTGCAGCATCGCCGCCGCGATTTCCGGCGCGTAGGCGAGGTGGGTAATACGCGCCTCGTCTATTTCGATACCCGCGATTTCCACTTTCGACTGTATTTCGTCTTTGAGCTTAAAAGAAATTTCCTGACTGCTTCCGCGCAGCGTCTTTTCGTTGTCGTCGCCGAAGGTGTCGTAGGGGTAAAGCCTTACGATATTGCGCAGCGCCGAGTCGCATTGGATGGACAGGAATTCTTTGTAATTGTCCACGTTAAACACCGCCTTGGTGGGGTTGACGACCTTCCATACCACCACGATGCCGATGATGATGGGGTTGCCGAGTTGGTCGTTTATTTTTTGTTTGTCGTTGTTAAGGGTGGTGACCTTTAAAGAAATTTTCTTGCTCAGCGCCGCGTAGTGCTGTTGGATGTTGACGCCGCCGATGGAGATGCTGCTCTGCTGTTCAATGGCCGCCGAGGTGGCAGACCTTGCGCCGGCGGCGGGGTTGACGCCGGAAACGAAGGGGTTGAGATAGAAGAACCCTTCCCGTTTAAGCGTGCCGTAGTATTTGCCGAACAGCGTGAACACCAAAGCCTCGTTGGGCTTTAATATGCGCAGCCCCAGGAAAAATACCCAACCGGTGAGGGTGTAAAGCAACCCGACGACGAAAAAAATAGCAGCCGGTACTCCGGACGGCCCTTCCCCGTTTTCCGCCCATACCGCGCCGACGATAATCAGCGCGACTGCGGCGAGCATAAGCAGTGAGTTGCCGATTAACACCGGTATACCGCTGCTGACTTTCGGTTCCCGCTCCTCGTAGTGCGCGGTGTTTTTAGTTTCCATTGATATGCCTCCCTGAAATTATATTTGATATCATTATAATATCATTTAGAAATTTGTCAACAATATTTGCCGAAGTTTCCTATGGCACCAAAAAAACGAGAGCGGATAACTCTCGTTTTTATTTGAAATTTTTTGCGGTTACGTTATGTTTCAATCATTTCCTTATTGATTTTTTTGAGCGCCTTCTTCTCGATTCGGGAGACATAACTGCGGCTGATACCCAACCTTGACGCGATTTCCCGCTGCGTCATCTCGTCCCCGTCGGAAAGCCCGTAACGCAGCTCGATTACGGTTTTTTCCCTGCCGCGCAGCACTTTTCGTATTACTTCGTAAAGCCGTTTGATTTGCATCTTGATATCTACCTGTTCGTCAACGCCGTCCGTGTCGCAGGCGATTTTATCCTCTACGTGCACTTCGTTCCCTTCGCGGTCAACGCCGATAACGTCCTGCAAGTACACGTCGCCCGCGTACTTCTTCCCGGTGCGGATGCTCATTAGTATCTCATTTGCTATGCTCACGTGACGGGTTGCCCCGGGGCTTCCAAAATGATTTGGCGCTGTTTTGCCGCAAATATTCCTGCGCCTTCACCCAATCGGCGCCGCTTATCAGCCCCCTGTGCTTCCCGGCGGAAACAATCCATTCCTCCGGGGGGCGTATTTTATTGGCTCTGCCCTTCTTTTGAACCGTTCTGCTGTACGCCGTCACGCCGCCCTCGCCGTTAAAATCTTTTTCCCCGGAAAATAACTCCGCGCCTATTTCAACTAAATACCGGTACGCGTCTTTGTCTGCGACCATATAAACCGGGTTGGTCAGAATATTCCGCAAAGAGAACCGGGAAAAATATTTGCCGTTCTTTGTTCTATGCCCGTGCCGTATTAAAAGCGCTTCTGTTTTGGTGAGGGACCGGGTTTCTAAATAAACCTCAAAAATTTTCTTCACCGTCCCGGCTTCTTCCGGTAGGAGGATTAGTTGGCAGGCCTTTCTCTTTTTGCCGTCTACGGAAATGCGCTCCACGCTTTCGGAAGCGTAGCCCGTGGGCGTCACCCCGCCGAGCCACCTGCCCGTCTTGGAAAGTTCCCGCATGTTGTCGCGGATGCGCTCGGCAATCGTCTCGCGCTCAAGCTGTGAAAATACGGAAGATATGTACATCATGGCGCGGCCCATGGGCGAGGAAGTATCAAAGCGCTCCCTAATAGAAACAAAGGCGACCCCCAAGCCCTCCAATTCCTCGATAAGCTTGGCGAAGTCGCCTATGTTGCGGCTTACGCGGTCCAACCGGTAACAAACCACCGCGATAAACCCGTCCGTTTTCGCTTCGGACATCATTTTCTTAAACTGCGGGCGCTCGGTGTCGCCGCCGGAAAAACCCTCGTCCTCAAAGACTAAAATATTTTCCGCCGCCATATCCGGATAATGAACGCGGATATATTGTTTGCACAGCTCGATTTGGTTTTCTATGCTTTCTCCTTTGCCGGTAAATTTTGACTTGCGCGAGTATATGGCGATACGTTGTGCCATTGCGTTTCATCCGCTTTCGCATTCCGTTCATATATTGATATGAGGGAAAACGGCGGAAAATTAGCGAAACGGCTTGTTTTGGATAAAAAGACCAACCTCACAGCCCGGCTTCGGCAAGCGCGGTTTTTATCGCCGCCATGTCGATTTCGTTCCCGGATATCTGGGACGCCCAATGGACTGCCCCGGCTACCGGAACGGTGTCCAGGCAGAGAAAATTAACGGTATAACCGGGAAGCGCGGTTCTTACCCGTTCTTCGATAAGGCGCGGCAGGATTTTAACTTTTTCTTTCGTAAAAACGGAACCGGCAAAGGTTACGTGAAGCGTTTTTTCTTTCGGGAAATCCAATTCCTCCGCGAGATAAATAATCCCGCCGGAATAATGCTCCGCCGACATCTTTAAAATATCAAGCGCTACGGCGTCGTCCGCTTCTGCCGCGATAAACGCGAACCGGTTAAGGGTTTCCACGTCCAACGTATCGTTTTGCAGCCCAATCGCGATAGCGTCCGTATAGTCCGCCGCGCGGGTAACGCCCGCGAATTCAAAAAGCATCGGGGTTAAGGCGGTGGGGCGTTCCCGTTTGAAAAGTTCGCCGTATGCCGCGCCCAGTGTTTTCTCGCCATACCAACCGCTTCCGCCGCAGTCGTTGGAAATGGAGCCGAGGCCGGCTACTTGAATCATCTTTCCGTTATTGTCGATGGCGGCAAGGGTGGAACCCGTTCCGTTTATGGCGCATATGCCCGTGCCGCCGGGGCAACCTGCCGCCACGCCCAGAAAAGCGTCGTTGCATAAAGTAAACCGTTCCACGCCAATCCTTTGCAGTATTTCGGAAATTATTTTGTGCTGTGCCGTCGTGTCCGCGCCCGCGAGACCGAACACCGCGTAACCGATGTCGGCTACACCTGCCCCGGCTTCCCGCAGCGCGCCGGATATAAACCCGCTCAGTATGGTTTCGAGCTCCTCAAACGAACCCTCCATGCCTTCGTGGTTCAAGTTCCCGCAGGCGGATACGCCCGCGCATTTCCCCGAGGCGTCAAACAGGACGAGGTGGCTTTTGGTTCCGCCGCCGTCCACCCCCATGATTAGCCTGCTCATGCGAAAAACCTTGGAAGGAATTCGCGGTTTGCCTCCAACATTTCCTCCAACATCGGCGCGGCTTTCGCGTAATCGCCCACCAACGGATGCGCCATCAGCGCGGCGAGCGCCGCGTCGCGGTCGCCGTTAACCGCCGCCTTAACCGTAAGCTTTTCATAGGCTTTAACCGCCCGCATAAGCCCGATGACAAATTTGTTATATACGGTTACCTTCTGCGGTTTGACGCCTTCTTTACCCAGTTCGCACTTGACTTCGACCACGTCGCCGTAGTCCATAAACGATACCGCTCCGTTGTTTTTCGCCGCGACAACATGCAACTCCCGCTTGTCGTTGGCGATGGAATCCGCCGCGGTTACCGCGACCGTGGAGTAAAGCGCCCCGCCGCGCAGCGCGAGTTCAGGCGGCTTAATGTAAAGCTCCGGGTTGGCGTATTGTTTCAGTAATGCATCTTCCAACTCAAGGCAAACTTCACCCCGGGTTTTTTCCGCTTCCCGGCATTTTTGAATCTGCGCTTCACGGGTGTAAAAATAACTCAGGTATGAGCTTGGAATATAAGGGACGGCGCGAAGCAGCCAGGGGTCGTATTCGATTTCGGGCACGTTTTTCATGGACGCGCCGGCTTTGCCGGAAAGCGCGCTGACTAAGTTCTCCGTCTC